>JAUVXQ010000027.1 GCA_030603505.1 Candidatus Heimdallarchaeota archaeon
TTATCTCTTTATACTCTTCATATTCTTTCTTTCTTTCTTCTCTATAATCCTCAAGCAATCTTTTAAGATTACCTTTCTTTTTATTTGTTTGATTTTTTTCTAAATATTTCTCAGCTTTTGTTACAATATTATCAAGGTCCTCTTCCTTAATAATAGCAATCTCATCTATCCTTATAATTTCTACACTGCTAGAATCAGCCATGGGGACATTTAATTCGACTAGTTTTTCCTTTGCATAATATGAAAATTGATCGATATTACCTATTACAGCTTTAATTTTGTAAGAAAGTAAAAGTTCAACTGTTTGCCCTCCTCCACCAGTTGTGTCCAAAATATAGACTGAATCCCCAGGACCTAAACCATAAGTTTTTTCAGTTTTCATAATTTCATCTTGAGAAAACTTTCGAATTACTTTCAGTGGAGTCCAGCCTTCCTTTCCTCTCAACCAAGCTACTCGTTTAAGCTCCTCTATTCTATCTGCAAAAAACTCCATTTCTCTTTCTAATAATCTCATTTTTTCACTATAAGAAGAGATTAAATTATCTTTCTGCCTTATTATTTTCTCTCTATATACTTGTTTAAAATAATCTGTTTTCCCTTCTTCAAGCTTCTCTTGAAGGTACTCGATTTTTATTTCTAGTTCCTTATTCTCGGAATAGAATTCAGTGTTTTTTCTTCTTTCAAAATCTAAGAGTTCTTCAAGTAAATTTATTCTTTGAAGCAATGAATCAGCTTGTGCTTCAGTGGGTTCCTTCTTGATAATTTTGATATCAGGTGGAGCTTTTATAGGCAATCGTTCCTCCACTAATTCTCTCTTTATATATTGTTCAGCCTCTGAAATCGAACTGCCTTTTACAATCATATCCTTGATTTCATCCCGCAAAGATTGGTTAAAATCATAAAAGAATTTTTTATCAATTTTATCAAATTCGCTTCTGTATTTTTTATAACCACTATAAGCAGCTGCTAAAGAATCTCGTTGATGTGCATTTTTAACAGTTATACCCTGTTGCAATGCAAGTGTTCTAGACATTTCATTTTTTTCAGCAACAGTCATAACACTCTTTGGAGCATAAATTCTAGCACTTAGAGTTGCTGCAACCTTTTCAACATAGCTGGGATAAGGGTAAACATCACAACAAATAATTGTAGGTTTCCCATAACGAGTTATTTCTCTTATTATTTGACCTCTACTCACCTCTCTAAAACTTGATATTTTTACGATTCTACCATTTAGATCTAGAATAGACAGTCCGACAGTTAATCCGGGATCAATACCAACTATTAATCTTTTAAGTTTAGATTTTTCTGTAACTTCTTGAGAAAGAGGGATAAATTCGACTCTTTCTTTGTTTATAGGTACAACATTAATTCTGCATATCTCACCTTTTTGTTTCTTGATAACTTTAGTAACTTCATTAAAAGGTGCATAAACATTAAAAATAACTTTTTGAGCTCCATATTTGCTCTTAGCAGTGTTTTTATCATAATCAAAATTCTGCTCTTTTAGAATTATTTCAACTTTTTTAGCTTCTTGATTTACAGATGCATCCATCGACCTACTATATCTAGCTTGAGACCAACCACCAGCTCCTTTTGATCTAGTTCTAGAAACGATTATTCTTGTTTCATCTTCAAAGGGTTCTATTATATACCCTAATTTTCTACTAGCCAAAAATGCACAAGCTTTTGCAGCGTTTAGTGGAGTTAGTTTTCCAGATATTTTCATTCCGTGATCTCTTATTAATTTTGATAGAGGAGTAAAACCGTGGATAGGGGAACCTGTAACCTGAACTAATTTTGTTACTGGTAAAAGTCTGGTACAAAGAAAAGGAATTTGTGAGGGAGAAAGTACAAGCTCATATATATTGTCTGTTGCTAACAAGTGCGCTTTGGCACTTGTTGTTATACCTAGGAGCTTGTGAATATTAACTCTATCAAACTCCATCAGTACTTTATCTTGCTTGACATCATAAACACAAACAGCAAAGTAGTTTTTTCTTGAAGGCGATGTCTGTGGAAGAATGTCCACTCCAATAATTATCGATTCTTCTTTTACGATTAATATCACCTACTATTTTTTTGTAATGTAATCAATTACTGATTCTAGTTCCATACTTATAGACCATTTCTTTCCAAAGAAGTCAAATAAATGCTCAAAATCTCGAGAAAGAAAATTCATTGCTTCTGGATGATCAGAAGGAATAGCTTGTGGAAAATCTATTATTGTAATTTTTTCTTCATTTTCATCATAAAGGATATTATATTCGGTTAAATCGCCATGAACTAGATGATAGTCTTTGTAAAGTTTCTTTGCAAATTCGATGGTTTTCTTTAGAACTTTCGTTGGATTTTTCAGATATTTAACGTTAACAAGTTCTATTCCAGGAATTGGTTCCATCACGATAATGTGCCTGTTATAATTTATAATTTTTGGAATAGAAAGCTTTGATCTTTGTAACTTAGAAAGAATAGTATACTCTCTATGAGCAGAGATAGTAGCTAAAAAGAATATCGAATAGTGGAATTTTCCATCTAGAAAATCTCTTTTCTTTTTTATATGTTGAAAACTAGGTCTTCCAGTTCTATTAATTTTAATTATAACCTCATTTTCTTCAAAGTCTATAGCATAGTAAATATCGCTCTCTTTTCCTACTGCTTTCTCTCTACCTACTCCGTAGACTGCTTTTTTATTATAGAGTGCATTCAAAGCAAGAGCATCATGACCTGCAAAAGTTAGAGTATAACCTACATAATGTCCTTTCCACCTTTGCAATAATTTGAACTTATGGAGTCTAGATATCAGAATATCTACATCCTTTTCTCTAAATCCAGAATAAAGGGCTATCTTCTCAAAGGGAGCATATTCTCCTCGTTTAAGTAAGGTTTCAACCATTTGCAAGACTCGTATATCCTTAGTGGATAGATCTTTGAGTACTTTTGCTCCTTTAAGAGAGAGTGTCATACTTTTACCTTCTTCTACTTTCGTTTATTAGTCCATTATTTGGTTTGTTTTCATTTATTGTATGTAGAAGGAGAACTTAAAATTGTTTTCCATTTATAATCTATCAGAATGAAAAATAAGAAACAAGAAGTTCATAGAAGGTATGATGCAACAGCTGATATATACGACAACAGATACAAACAAATTCAGTTCACAAAATATAGAGAAATTTTATCGTTTATAAAATTGAGATCTGAAGATGTCTTGATTGATATTGGATGCGGAACTGCCCTGTTTCTAGATTTTCTTCAGCGATATGATATTAATATCATAAGTTGCGATTTTTCTTACAAAATGCTTTTAGAAGGGAAAAAAAAGCATCCGAATAGTTGTTTTGTATGTGCTGACGCGGATTTGTTGCCTTTTAAAAAAAACTCTTGTGATGTTTTAACATTTTTTTCAGTTCTACAAAATAGCCCAAAACCTGCTATAACGCTAAATGAGGGGATTCTTTTTTTGAAGGAGAACGGTAAAATTATATTATCAGTTCTTACAAATATATTCAACTTGGATAATCTTTCTAAATTGGCCAAAGATGCAAATGTAGAAGTGGAAAAAATATGGAAATTGAAAATCGAAGACTACTGTTTAATAGGGAAAAAGAAGGATGAAAAGTCTATTAGATGTTAATAATAACTTTCCTTACTTTTGTTTTACAGACTTTTCTAACTCCATGAACACCAGGCTCGTATCTTGATTCCAGAACTCCAGCTTTTTCAAGAAATTTAATCTGAGCTGATGTATTAGCTTCTGTTTGGTTCATCTTCTTAGCAATATTTGAAATATCCATTTCTTTGTTAACAAGCAATTTCACTATTTTATATCGTGTGGGGGATGAAAGAGCTTTTGCTAAGCTAATTATACCTTGTTCATCACTTAATTCTAATGTTTCTGTCATATAATAAACACCCAATCAATTCTTTACTTTTATATAGATATTTAAATATTCTGTTTATTTTAAAGCATTTATGTTGTTATATTAAAGAATTATATATATTATCGATAGTTATTAAAAGTAAAATGTTTGTGTGTACTTTCAGTTTTGCTAATATGATGTTTATTTGATTTTTCATTACAATAGTTAAATCTAAATATTTAACCGAATTAAGTGAATTAATCTATAAAACAACTATACTTTAGGGGATAGTATGAGCACTACCATAGAGGAAAAGATCAAGAAATTAGAAGATGAAATCCGAGAAACGCCGAAAAACAAGTCTACAGAGCGGCATATAGGATTTCTAAAAGCTAAAATGGCTAAATTACGCCGAAAGCAGATAGATTTTCAACTTTCTTCTAAAGGGTCTACAGGTTATGGTTTTGACGTAAGAAGAACAGGTGATGGCACGGTTGTTCTTCTAGGTTTTCCATCAACAGGGAAGTCTACACTTATTTCCAAAATTACTAGCAAAGAATCTAAAATTGGAGCTTATGACTTTACTACAACTGCAGCTATTCCGGGTATTTTAGCTCATAAAGGAACGCAAATCCAGATTATTGATCTCCCTGGTATAATTGAAGGAGCACATATCGGTAAAGGAAGAGGAAAGGAGATTCTTGCTGTTGCTAGAGTAGCAGATATGATTCTAGTTCTTCTCGAATCCAAACCTTTGGTTCTCAAAATAATCGATACCTACAATATCATAATTAACGAACTAGGTAAAGTTGCTATAAAACCAGGTAAAAAGAAACCATTTATTAAAATAACCAAGACAGAACGTGGTGGTGTATCAATTTCCACCCTTAAAGCTCTTTCTCATATGAGTGAAAAAACTTTTGCAAGCATCATGAGAGAATACAAGGTTAGTAATGCACAAGTTACTGTAAGAAGCGATCCGACCATTGATGAATTAATTGACATTTTGGAAGGTAATCGAACATATCCTAAACTATTAGTTGTTATAAATAAAACAGATTTAATATCTAGAAAAGAATTGAAAAATTTAAAGAAAATCTTTCAAGATGCGGTTTATATTAGTGCGTTAAGTGGAAAAAACCTTTCAAATCTAAAGGATATTATTGTTGATAAACTAGAATTAATACAAATTTACCTTAAAAAACAAGGTGAAAAGACTGATTTTGAGGAACCACTTATAATAACTAGATATTCGACAATAAAAGATGTATGTGCTAAAATACATCGGAAATTTGAAAAAGAGTTTAGATACGCGGTTATATCCGGTAAGAGTGCAAAGCATCCCAACCAAAGGGTAGGGTTAGATCATGTAATCAAAGAAGGGGATGTTATAACTATAATTACTAAAAAATTCTAAGAAAAAGAAATTATTCTCTCTTGTAGATAATTCTTCCTCCAATGATTGTATAATCTATATCAACATCACAGAATTTTTCAAGGTCTATTTCATCCAAATTTATGTCTAAAATAGTTATATCTGCAAGTTTGCCTTTTTCTAACGTACCTTTATCTTTTTCATCTTTTGATACTATTGCAGGATATACAGTAAAACATCTAATTGCTTCTTCTAGAGACAGTCTCAATTCTGGATTTGAATGAAATAAAGCTCCTTTAATACCGTAAAGAGGTCCTAGTGGCATCCCATCACTTCCAAATATTAAAAGAAGATTCTCATCTAAAATCCATTTAAATGGATTGTTAAGAAAAGTTCTATCAAGTCCTATTCTCTTCTCATACATTCCATTTACTCCAACTAATCCCCATCTGTAAACGAAGTTAGGTTGCATAGAAAAGACTATTCCATAAGGTTTGGATCGTCTTACTTCCTCTTTCCTCAAAATCTCAGCATGTTCTATTCGATGCATCATTACTTTACATTCTTCAGGATCAAGGTTGTCTTCTATAGCTTTCACCACATTAGCAATTGCTTTATCACCTATTGCATGAACAGCGAGTTGTAAATTTGCTTTATGGACTTTAGTAACCATCTCATTGAGCATGCTTTCATCATATAGAGCAAATCCTTTCTCTCCCGGTTTGTCATCATAATCTTCAAACATTAATGCTGTACGAGAAGATAAAGCGCCATCAGTCATCAGCTTAACAGCCCCTATTTTGAACCATTTATCGTCAAAATTCTTATCAATATCTAGTTTAATAGCTTCTTCTAGCATATCTTGGTAGATGATCCCATAAACTCTAATGAGAAGTTCATTATTCTTTATCAATTCCTTATAAGCAGGTAATAACTCAAAAGTAATATTATCATGAACAGAAGTTATTCCCAATTTAACAGCTTCTTTCATTCCTAGTTTAATTCCTTGAATAAACTCTACAAGACTAGGTTGAATCTCTTTGTATTCTGATAATTCAACATCTCTCAACGTTCCTGTTATCTCTCCATATTCATCTAAATCTACACCTTTCAAGTCTTTAGATAAACCTAGTTTTTCGAAACCACAGGTATTAATAGTGTCAAAATGTCCTGAAACATGCTTAAGAATAACAGGATTCCGTGTACTAATGGGATCTAAATCAGCTGCTGTTATGTATCTCTGTTCCTTCCATTTACTTTGATCCCAATTACGTCCTATTATCCATTCACCTGTTTTTTTTTTGGCTGTTTCTTTTTCAATTAATTCTAAAGCTTCACTTAGGCTTTTGGTTTTACCTAAATCAAGACGCATTTTATTCAATCCTGTCCAAGCAATATGGGTATGAGAATCAATAAAACCAGGTAAGACTGTATTATTCTTAACATCGATTATTTTAGTTGGGGGTCCTATTAAAGATTCTATATCTTTTTTATTCCCAATTTTGAGAATTGTATCTGAAAAAATAGCTAAACACTCAGCTCTTGATTGTGCATCATTCATTGTCCAAATATTACCATTGATTATTACTAAATCAGCATATAATCTCTTTTCCATATAATAAAGAAAAATTACACATATATAATTTTGAGGGAATTTTACTTAACAAAAAAAATAAATAGCTGCTTTGTGTCTTATAAATAGTGTCTAATATGACAAAAGTAGCCATAATATCTACTAATGATAGAGAAAAAGGAGTTACTGAAGCAATCGAACTATTATGTATAAACCCAGTAAAAGGTAAAAATGTAATTTTGAAACCCAACTTCAATACAGCAGATCCACCTCCTGCATCAACAGATATCAATCTCTTAAAATCATTGATAGTCAAACTAAAAGAAATGGGTGCAAATTCTATAACAGTAGCAGAGAGAAGTGGTCCCGCAGATACAGCTGAAGTTTTCGAGAAGAAAGGACTTAACAAACTTTCAGAAGGACTAGGATTTAAAATTGTAAATCTTGCTGAAGTCCCTGTTGGAGAATATATTCATTTTAGACTCGAAAATAGTCACTGGGAAGAGGGGTTTCTTTTTGCGAAAATATATCATGAAGCTGAATGTATCGTTGAAACAGGATGTATTAAAACGCATCAATATGGGGGGCATTTTACACTTTCCTTAAAAAATGCTACAGGATTAGTTCCACGAAGAAATCTCGATGGCAAATCATACATGGGTGAACTCCACGGTTCTCCTAATCAGAGAAAAATGATAGCTGAAATTAATACAGCTTTCTCTCCGGATTTAATAGTCATGGATGGTGTGTCTATTTTTGTAGATGGAGGGCCAGATAAAGGAACTAGAAAAGAAGCTAATGTAATAATCGCTGGTACAGACCGTATTGCAGTTGACGCGGTTTCAGTTGCCATCTTGAGGATGTTTGGAACAACACCTGAAGTATCTGAAGGTTCAATTTTCGATCAAGAACAGATTGCGAGAGCAGTGGAATTAGATCTAGGTGTTAAATCTCCAACAGAAATTGAATTGTTATATAATTCTAAAGAATCAGAAAATGTAGCTGAAAAAGTAAGAAGAGAACTCGAAAAATGAATAAGAGGACATTTGTAGTTATTCTGGATAAGCAGAGTTAAGTAAATCTTGTTTATCCTCGAATTTTTCTCTAACATGTTCTAGCAGGATGTTTACGTACTTAGCTACAGATTTCTTAAAATCTTGAGGGTGTAAGCTACCTTCAACAAAGTTTTTCTCGAGTTCTTCATATGTTGCAAACTCAATGTTTCCACCAAATTTTTCCGTTCTTTCTACACGATATTTCTCGTTTCTTTTCTCTAACAAAGGAAAGAGAACTGTCTTAACAAAGAGTATAACGCCATTTTCTTCTATCTGTTTTTCTGGGCAAAAGGATTTTAAGACTTTTTTCGTAATTGAAGCTTCTGCATCTAGACAATCAATTTTAGATGCTGTATCACTTGCGCTCATTTTTGCTCCTTTTAATCCAGGTAACATTGGCGTGAAAACGCATATAGGTTTCTTATAACCTAACTCAGGAAGTACTTCTCGGCTTAACATGTAGATTCCTCTTTGATCTATACCTGAATAAGCTATGTCAGCTTTCAATGCAGAAACATCTACTGTTTGCATTAGAGGATATATCAAACCGCCAATTTTTGGATCACTAGCTTGACGAACAACTTCTGCTCCTGCTCTTATTGCTCTTTTTATTGTTACTAGAGTGGAGAGTCTTAAGAGATCAGAGGAATACTGTTTTTCAAGTTCTATATCTTTTCCCCTTATGAAAATTAGTTTATTAATATCCGCTCCTATACTTTCAAGCATTGCAATAATTATTTGTTTGTAATATTCCGTTCTGGCGTCGAGTAATTCCCAAGGACTTTTACTATCATCTAAGTGTGCATGGAAATCTGCAAGAAGGATTTTGAATGTTACACCTGCGTTAAGAAAATCAGCTATTTTCGTCAAAGGAATAAAATAACCTATATGTACTCTACCAGTTGTAGCTGTTCCCCAATATGCAACAGGATTCTCTTTAGTAGCAAGAAGATCTGCTAATTCTTCTTCCGAAACTATTTCTTGAGTGTTACGCTTTATTAGGTTAAACGCCTCTTCTTTCTCGATGACCATACCTAACAAAAAATAGGATATTTTTAAATGATTTTGTGATCGACTTGATTTTTGTTCAATTGCTTGATACAATAATCTTACACTCAGGTCAGTCGACGTGGACTGAACCGCTCATAGTGCCGTGGGAGATGGTCGAGTGCATCTCAGCCATAGAAACTGGATAACACGAGGTTAGCCGCTCATGTGGAACAGGTAGATAGGACTTCCAGGAACTAAACAACTTCAAACCTTGCTTATATTTACCCAGGAGAGAGATATTACGAGAAGCATTACGGTCAGCGTGAACTTCAAATCCACAGAAGTGACATCTGTAGAGGTCGCGAGTGGTACGTGAATGTTTACTTCTCTTACCGCAATGAGAACAGGTTTGGCTGGTGAAATGGGGCTGAACAGGGAGAACAGGGACACTTTGGAGTTGAGCAAGATGGATAAGTTTGTACAACAACACTCTGTATGGCCACTTATTTAACTGTCTACGAGTCTTTTTAGCTCCCTTCTTACCTTTTGTTGCTTGTTTAGTCCATTTTTTACGAAGATGTGTAACATCTTCAACTACAATAGCAGAACGAGTTAGAACTGCTAGATCAACTATTTCATGCGCGATCTGCGCACAACGGGTCTGAACATACTTCTTTTCACGATATCTTAATCTTTTGAGTGCACGCCGTGCACTTATACTTCCGTGACTAGCATGTTTTTGTAACATTGCTCGTCTTCTAAGAAACTGGTGCTGTTTCCAAGCCAGATCCTTCCCAAGATATTGTTCCACCAGAGGAAAACAAGGATGGTTGAGAGTGTAAGCTGCTGCTACTTTAATTCCTATGTCCACTCCAATGGTTCCTTCCACCTCTTGGACGGGGGGAAGTGGTCGACGAATGACCAGATGCGCTACCCACTGACGATTTTTCTTGAATACAATACAACTATGAGCTTCCCATCCTCCTTTCACATGATCTTGGAGACGATACCACCCTCCATTCATCTCAACAGGGAAGGCAATACGTTGTTTTAAAGGTGAAAGAGAGAGTATGGGGTGCCCTTGAGCGGTAAATTTAAGGTTGCCACTTCGAGGAAAATTGAACTCCAAGGGGAGATTACGGAAGAGTTTAGCTTTTTTAGATGCATAGACTCTCCGTTGTACCGCTTCCTGAACTTGGCTCTGAATGCCAAGATACTTGTGTTTGCGATAAACTAGGTGGTGGAAGTTGTTTAGAGATTTAGCTTGATCAGTAAATGGCAGGAGTTGATTAGCAAAAGCTACGATTTTTGCCTGTGATGTATTTAAATATTTTTTTTTATCTTTTCCAGGGTTTAAAACTAAAGGGATAGTCTTTTCGATCATTATCATCGAAGTGCTTTTTCTCCTCTTAGTTTGCATCATCTTCTTATCTTTATTTTCCTATAAAAACCCGTAGTATTACATTATCTCAACAATTGTAAAATAGTACAAAAAATTACCCATGAACAAAATAGAGAGTTCAGTGGTTTCAATATTTATTTAAATGAACAATAAATAGCTAATTAATTATGACTGAGCTTGAAACTATTCCACCTTCATCACAAGATAAAAAAGAAAAATTTTCTGATATCTTTAAAGCTCAGGAAACAAGGGAAGTTCTTGCTTTCTTAACAGCACAATTCCTTAGTTTTTTAGTCTATATGAGTATCCGACAACTTTTTCCACTTTATCTTCAAGAAAGATTTGGATTATCCGAAGAACAAGTAGTTATTAAATGGGCTATAATAACAACAGTTTATACTTTTACTGGGTTATTTGCTAGAGTTCCAAGCGGTTGGATAATTGAAAAATATGGTAGAAAAATAATTCTTTTTGTTGCGTTTGTTATAATGACTCTTTCCGTTGGTGGGCTCGCATTTACAAACAATACTGCTCTTCTAGCTGTTCTATTCTCTCTACTAAGATTAACGAATAATGTTTTTGGTTTAGCTAGTCGATCCTTACTTTCTGATTTGAAAACTAGATATAAAGGCGTGTTTAATTCAGTGATTTCAAGTTCAGGGAGATTAGGAGTACTTATAGGTACAGTAGGATTGGGATATGTTCTAGACTTTCTGCCTGCTTATGCAATGATAATTTGTGTATTTGCTCTTTCAATTTTAGGTCTTATAAGTTTCAGACTCTTATTTGTCAATGGTAAAGCTGAAACAATTCATTTTCTCAGACGAATCGATGTAAAGGAAGGGAGGAAAACAAAATTTGATTTTCAAATTTTCAAATCAGGAAGTGTAACCTTTTTTATTGCAGCTTTCATTATCTTTGGAATCATTTCAGGTGTAACAGACCCTATTATTGCACTTTATGGTAAAAATGTATTAAACCAATCAGATAGTTTTATTGGAACATTACTAGGTCTTTCTCAACTTAGCTTCATAGTAGTATCACCAATAATTGGATGGTTAATCTCCAAGAAACCCAATATAATCAACTATTTACTGTTGACTTCTTCTATAATAATGGTCGGAAATTACCTTACACTCTACTTATTTCCAGACAGTGTTCTTGTTTATGGAATGATGCTTTTCATTAAGAACATAGGACATGCACTATTTTTCCCCGTAGTATTCACAATCCTTACTTATGAATTACCAAAAGCACACTTTTCAATATTATACTCCATCATAACAACTGGATTCTTTCTAGGAGTTTCAGCAACTTCATATCTTTCTGGATATTTATATAATATATCATACAAATTACCATGGCTAGCAGCAGTTATTGCATCAGTTGCTTTATGCTCAACGATATTGGTTTTTGTTATTTACAAAACAATTGGCAGAAGAAAATCGACAGAACAATGAGAGACTATGGCATAAATCCTCCTCCACCGAGAGGGTTACTATTTGGGTTCATGTTTGTTCACATACCCACAGTAACCTCTCTTATTTAAGTGCCAACAATGTGGTTTTACTAACAGTCTTCATTTATTATAATTGACAAATAATGTTCATATTAACAAAACATACTATAAACCACAATATGCATGTAGAATGTTTAATAAATATGGAATCGATAATATAATAAAATGAATAAAAGAAAACAAAGTGTAAAACTCTTATTTGTAATCTTTCTTCTATATTTTACGATTTACATCAATATACAGTTGTTAGCTGAAACCTATGGTAAACAAATAAATGAAAAAGTAATTTTGTATCAAGATTTTGGAGTAAATACTTCTATTACTATTAATGGCGATGCTGATTTTGCGAAATACAAATTACTAGGAAACGGCTCAATTCATAACCCATTTCTAATCAAGGACTTGTTTATTGAAACAACAAATATTTCTGGTATATACATATCTTCGACAACAAAAAATTTCATTATTCAAAACTGCTATGTGGAAGCGAAAAAATATGGTATTTTTCTTATAGATATTGCAGCAGGTACAGCACAAATAATTAATAATACGTGCAATAATAACAGCGTTGCTGGTATTTATTTATTTGATTCTAAATCGTCCTTGATTGCAAACAATGAGTTCCTTTTAAACAAAAAAGAAGGGTTATATTGTCGATATTCAGGGTTATCAAAGATTATTAATAACACTTTTTATGACTGTGGTTTGTTTGTTTTCGAAGAAACTATACTTGATTTTCTTTCATATGAAATTAACGGAAATAGTGTAAATAAATTACCCTTAAGCTATATAATAAACATGGATGCCATAACAATCAACTACCCCTGTGGTCAGCTTATTATAATAAATTGCACAAATTTAACTGTAGACCAACAATATATTAATAATACATCGATAGGAATGATGATATTTTTTTCCACTAATTGCCAAGTGCTAAATAGCACATTTTCAAATAATAATCTCTATGGAACATATATTCTATCTTCAAAAACAATTAAAATTGAAAATTGTACATATTCAAATAATTTTTACGATGGAATACGAGTAGTATTAACTGAACTAACAACAATAAATAACTGTGATTGCAACAACAATGCTGTTGGAATCTATGTTTATGATTCTCCTTATACTTTAATTTCATACAATAGTTTCTCCAATAATCTCATTGCAGGTTTATATTCAATTTATTTCTCTGATTATTCTACATTTTCAAATAATTCTTTCTGCAACGATGGATTATACATTTTTGGAGAAACAATGGAGAGTTATCTTTCATATGTAATCGAAAATAATACAATAAATGATCGCAAATTAGTTTATTTAAAGAATACTAACAAAGCTTATTCAAAAACCCTTAGGAAGGGGAATACAGGGTTTTAAGGTAGAGAGAGAAGTTATACACGAGAAACTGGAGAAGGAGAGACTTTCGTCGAGAACAAGGTTTTCGTGC
>JAUVXQ010000144.1 GCA_030603505.1 Candidatus Heimdallarchaeota archaeon
CAGGGGTGTTGGATATGCTGAAGTACATTTTAAGATTATTATTTGATTATTACCAACGCTTCTACATGTTTGTACAGCTTCATCAATTTCTGCTAAAGTTGCGATTCCTGTGGAAAAAAATATAGGTTTGCCCTTTAATGCTACATATCTTATTAAAGGGAGATCTGTAATTTCAAAAGAAGCGATTTTATATGCAGGAATTTCCATCTTTTCAAGAAAATCTACAGCTGTATAATCAAATGGGCTTGAAAAACAAATAAGGCCGAGATCATTTGCTATAGCCTTTAATTTTGGTTGCCATTCCCAAGGTGTATATGCCTCTTCATATAACTTATACAAGGTTTTACCATCCCATATTGTTCCTTGTTTGATTTGGAAATATTCATTATCACAATCGATAGTTATAGTGTCTGGAGTGTAAGTTTGCAATTTTACTGCATCAGCTCCTGCTTTCTTCATCTCTTTAATTGTTTTAACAGCAATATCATAATCTTGTTGATGATTAGCGGAAAGTTCAGCAACAATAAAACAAGGTTGGTTTTCACCAATCTCTCTCTCTCCTATCTTCAGACTCATGTTATTTCAAGATATAAGAATTAGAATGAATATTAAAGTTTACACTCCATAACATATTTCTAACAAAATGCTTAAATTAGATTAATATTCCTTCTTCTCGTTTAGGTGACTAATTTGGAGTTTAAGTGCATAGCGGTTATTCAAGCTCGAATGAGTTCATCAAGATTACCTGGTAAGAGCATGAAAAGAATTGGAACATTACCTATAATCGATTATGTTATCAAAAGAGTAATGAGAGCTAAGAAAATTAATTATATTATTGTTGCAATTACTACTTCAGAACATGATGATATTTTAGCTGAACATATTTCCTCTCTTGGAATAGATGTTTTTAGAGGATCAGAAAATGATGTGCTAGATAGATATTTCAGAGCTGTTGAGAGTAAGAGTCCTTACTCTGTTGTTAGAATAACAGGCGATTGTCCCTTAATATCTCCAAAATTAATTGATTTAACAATATCTAAATTTGAAAAGGAAGATGTCGATTACATCCGATTAGTCACTGGTGAAAATGAGAAAAATGCTTTTCCTAGAGGTTTTGATGTTGAAATTGCGAAATTTGAAGCTTTATCTCAAGCTTCTAAAGAAGCAACAGAAAAATATGAAAGAGAACATGTCATGCCTTATCTATATACAAATCCTAATAAATTTAAAAACACTTTAATGCATCCTTCTGCTGATGCTTCTAGACCTAATTACAGATTATGTGTTGATACTCCTGAAGATTATAAAATGTTATTAGGATTGTACAATAATTTAGGTGATGATTTAATTGATATAGATTACTTGTCTCTAATCAAGTTTCTAGATAAACATCCTGAATTAGTTGCATTGAATATGAACGTAAAACAAAAGAAGTTCACTAAAGTTGATGAGAGATATAAATAGGAAAGTTCAAATAATTTATATGAAAATTCGTGATAATGGGTTTTAGTATACTTTTGAGTTGAAAACGATGGAAGAGCAATTATGGTCACTTTTTCAAGATAAAAATATACTTATTACAGGTGGTACTGGATTTCTTGGAAGATCTCTTACTTCAAGAATATTAGAATATAATCCTAGTTCTATTAGAGTTTTCAGTCGCGATGAAGTTAAACATTATCGTTTTACTAACTTCTTCAGTAAAGATAAACGTTTGAGAAATCTTATAGGTAATGTAAGAGATTATGATCGGATATTAAAAGCTACAGAGAATGTTGATATAGTTATTCACGGAGCTGCTTTAAAAAGAATAGATCTTATAGAATATAATGTTACGGAATCCGTTAAAACAAACGTTCTTGGCACGATGAATGTAGCTAATGCATGCATAAATAATTATGTCACGAAAGCTATTTTTGTCTCAACAGATAAGGCTTGTTATCCTTTGAACTCTTATGGTGCATGTAAATTATTAGGTGAAAGGATTTTTACTGAAATGAATTACAATAAAGGAAAAGCTCCAATTGTGCTCTCTTCAGTAAGGTATGGTAATGTTTTGGCAAGTACAGGGTCTGTCATACCGTTTTTTAAAGAAAAAATCCAACGAGGTGAAAAAATCCCTTTAACCCATCCAGATATGACAAGATTTATCATTAATCCAAATCAAGCAGTTGATTTAATTTTCAACGCTCTGCTATATAGTATTGGTGGAGAAATATTTATTCCAATTCTTCCTTCTATGAAAATTACTGATCTGATAGATGTTATCAGAGAAAAAATGAATGCAGATAATGAAATAGAGAATGTAGGAATTCGTCCTGGGGAAAAAATCGATGAACTACTAATCAATGAACATGAAATAAAATACACACACAAATTCAATAATATGTATATAATAACTTCCTTAATTGCAGAATATCAAAAAATTGCATCAGCAGAATATATATCAAAGGGAGAGAAAATAGATAACACTAAAATGAAGGAATACAGCTCTTCAGATAATATTTTGTCTAAGGAAGAGTTATTTGACTATTTATCTAAATTAAAACTACTATAGGCTGAAGAACATGAAAATTCCTTATGGTAAACAGTCTATTATAGAAGAAGACATCCAGTGCGTCGTTGATGTTTTAAGGTCTGATTTCTTAACTACTGGTCCTACAATAAAGCAATTTGAAGATGAAGTAGCTAGATATATTAAATCAAAATATGCAGTTGCTGTGTCTAGTGGAACAGCAGCCTTACATCTTGCTGTTGCAGCTAGTAATCTCGAAAAACAAGCAGAAGTTATTACCTCTCCAATGACTTTTGTTGCTTCAGCTAATAGTATTTTATACAACTCAGGAAAACCTGCTTTTGCCGATATAACTGAAAGAGGATTGATAGATCCTATTGAAATAAGGGAAAATATTACAGAAAAAACTGCAGGAATAATTCCAGTAGACTACATGGGATTGCCCTGTGAGAAAAATGAAATATCGAAAATAGCTAAAGAAAATGACTTGTTTGTTATTGAAGACAGTTGTCATGCACTAGGAGCAAGATATAAGGAAAATCCTGTCGGAAGTTGTAAATATAGTGATATGACAGTTTTCAGTTTTCACCCAGTAAAACATATAACTACCGGTGAAGGAGGAATGATTACAACAAATGACAAGAATATTTATGAAAAACTCAAAATCTTAAGAACACATGGAATAACTAAAGATAGTCAAAAATTCAAAATTGCAAGAGAAGGAAAATGGTACCATGAGATGCAATATTTGGGTTTTAACTACAGAATGACCGATATTCAAGCTGCATTAGGGTTGTGTCAATTTAAGAGATTAAAATCCTTCATAACTAAGCGAAGAGAAATTGCTAGAAGATATTTTGATTTTTTTGAAGGTCTTACGGATGATATAGAAACAATTAAGGAAAATAAAAATGAATACAACTCATATCATCTGTTCGTTATAAAACTTAAAGATTGGAAACAAAGATTAAGTTTTTACAATTTTCTACGAGAGAAAGAGATTTTTTGTCAAATTCACTATATACCAGTATATTGGCACCCTTATTATAGGGATTTGGGATATGAAGAAGGATTATGTGAAAAAGCTGAACACTTTTACAATAGAATAATCTCTTTACCAATGTATCCAACATTACAAGAAAAAGAATTAGAGTTTTGTGAATATGTTATAAAACAATTCTTCAATAAGTAAAGCAGTAAAAAACATAAATAACAAAAGGTTAAAATGAT
>JAUVXQ010000159.1 GCA_030603505.1 Candidatus Heimdallarchaeota archaeon
AGATCGGAGATGTCAATGCCTAGATCACCTTTGGAGCTTTCTTCTAGAAAAGAACCTGTTCCTGCAGAACATGAAGCATTCATCGCATAGTCTACTGGTACACCATTTTGAAGAAACATATATTTTGAGTCTTGACCTCCAATTTCGAATATAGTATCAACATCGGGATCATAATACACAGCTCCTTCTGAATGAGCAGAAATTTCATTAAAAACAGCTGAAGTACCAAGATAAGCACCAACTATTTGTCTTCCTGAACCCGTTACACCAACTAAATTGACTTTACAATCACCTACTTGTGAGATAATTTCTTTAATACATTTTCTTGTTGCTTCTATAGGATTCCCACTTGTTTTACCATAATAAGATGCAATCACAGCTGTATCAGCTGGGTCTACTAATACTGCTTTAGTAGTTGTCGAACCAACATCTACACCTAATAAAAACTCTGAATCTTGATTAAAATCTTTCTTGTATTCAATTGATTCGATTATTGTCACTTGATTACTGAATTGATGCAATGAAGGGAACGTGGAAAAACTTTGACTTGTTTTTATTTCTAAGTGTTGATGAATGGGAGAATCTTTAACCATAAGAGCTGTTCCATATGCTTCAAAAACGGAACTTACATCTTTAACCACTACTTCAGCGTCATTTAGCTCTTCTCTAAGTAATTTAACAAAAGCATCATTAAGTGAAACTCCTCCAATCAGAAGTAAATTTTTAACATCTACCCGAGATTGAAAAATCAAACCCATAATCTTATTCACCATACTTGAAAGAACAGAGGTTAAAATATCTTCAATCAAAGCTTCGCCTTTATTCAACTTGTGCGTTATATCAGATTTACAATGAACAGAACAACGAGAAGCTAATTCTATTTTTTTACCTTTGTGAGCAAGAGAGATAGCTTCAGGTAAGGAAATATCTAGTCTTCCGATTTGCTGAACAAAAAACTCTCCACTTCCTGCAGCACATTTATCGTGAGATAGAACATTAATAATATGCCCATTTTCATTTAATACATATAAAACAAAGCCTTCTCCACCTAATGAGATGACAACATCAAACTTCTCATTTAATGAACTAATACCTCGTTCAACAGCAACTATCTCAGATAAGTCGCCAAATGAACCACTGACACCAAAATAACACTCTTTTGAGCTGAAATTCTCCTCAATAATTTGATCCAAGACATCAATAGGCTTACCTAGATGTGGACGCTTAAACTTAGTAATATTTCCTTTATCATCAACACAGACCAGATTAACTGAAACTGAACCAATATTTACTCCTACATAATAGCTAGAAATATTAGACACCTATAGATTGAATAGATATATTATACGACTGGATATTATACAACTGTATATGTCGTTATATAAAAACTATTTCTTTTATACTTAAGAATGAGATTTTAGATTTTAGTTTCGACACTTAATGATTAATTTTGATATATGTCCATACAGCTTTTGCAATTTGTATATCTTGAACTGCTACGCCTGTAAGATCAACAACAGTAATCTCTTCTTCTGAAGACCTTTGAAGATTTTTATTGACTATTGCTTTTCCTATTTCTACCAACTTTTTTTTCTCTATCATTCTATTCTGCATAGCTTTGAAGCTTTCTCCTCTTTCCATACACTGACTTATGCTATCAACAATCACTCTGTTAGCTTTCTTCAAGATTGCTGAATCAAGTTCTTGTTTTTCCGGAGTATCTGATCCAATAGCAGTTATGTGTGTCCCTTCATTTATCTGTTCTGCTTTTATCAAAGGTGTTTTAGAGGGTGTACAAGTGACAATTAGATTGCATGTCGAAGTTATATCTTTTGAATTTAGAGTTGTTTCAACCTTAAATCCAAGCTTCTCCATATCTCTCTCATAAATATCTAATTCTTCTTGATCAATTCCCCAAGTAATAATATTTTTACAATCAAGAACTTTTTGAAGATAAATCGGTTGCAATCTCCCATGAGTACCAGCTCCAAAAATCCCTATTCTTTTGATTTTTTTAGGAGCAAAATATTTTGCTGCAATAGCTCCAGCTGAAGCAGTTCTAATATTAGTTAGATGTCCTTCGTCAAGAAGAACACTTAATAATTGACCTGTTTTCTGACTAAAAAGAAGCATTAGTCCATCAAATGCTGGTAATTCCAATTTTGGATTGTTGTAAAAGCCTGTAGCAACTTTAATCACGAAAAAATCATCTTTTTTAATGAAACCATATTTAATATGACATTCACCTGGAGGATCATCAAAAACCATTTCTCCCACAGGTGGCACAGTAACATTCCCTTGCGAGTAAGCTATAAATCCATCTTCAATTAATTTAATAGGATCTAACTTTTCTAAAATACCTTTTATCTCTTCTAGATGAACTATTTTCGTCATTCTACTCCACTAGTCTTGTGATATTATAATTTAACTTTCTCTTGAAGTATTAATATCTTCTTCATTTTTCCTTGGAAATTCTTTTTCTATTTCTTTTAAACAAGATTTGAAGATTTTATATCCTAATATCATTAATTCACGTAGAGTATTAGATACCTTAAAACCTTCAAAAAAGGCTTTCCAACCTGTTTCGTAGTATGAAGTGTAAATGTTACAGATATTGCTAAAATCCCTTTTTTCCAGTTCTTCACATATTTTTGTTCTATTAGATGTCCAAACATCTAATG
>JAUVXQ010000020.1 GCA_030603505.1 Candidatus Heimdallarchaeota archaeon
TTTTAGTGGTGTGAGGTCTAGCGCTTGTAACTGATTATCACCAAGACCGAGTCCTGTTAGTTCTGTGCATTCTTTTAGTGGTGTGAGGTCTAGCGCTTGTAACTTATTATGACCAAGCCTGAGTTCTGTTAGTTTTATACATTTTTTTAGTGGTGTGAGGTCTAGCGCTAGTAACTTATTATGACTAAGCCAGAGGTGGGTTAGTTCTGTGCATTCTTTTAGTGGTGTGAGGTCTAGCACTTGTAACTGATTATGAACAAGACTGAGGTGGGTTAGTTCTGTGCATTCTTTTAGTGGTGTGAGGTCTAGCGCTTGTAACAGATTATGAACAAGATTGAGGTGTGTTATATAAGTCTCTATCTTTTTTGAAAATTTTGTTCTATCAAGTTTTCTTCCTGTAATTTTTATTTTCATTTTACTCTTCCTAGTAATTCTTATGAAAGATGGAAGATAAATCTTTTGAATTGAAATCTTCGCTTCTATCCCCTCCCATCTTTAAATTCAAAACTTTGAAGATTTCGTGCAAGAATCGAAGAAGGAAAAAAGAAATATCTGAAAGAGTCATTCATAGTCGAAATTTTAAGTTGATTAATATACTAGAATCTTGTTGATTTTTCTATCGACTTATCTCCTCTTGATTACGATGATGAAGAAAGTTTCTTTCAAGCTCTTCAAGTTTATCATAACTTCCTTCAAAGAGATTCTGAAGATTCGAAATTTCATAATTTAATAGAAAATGATACATATAAGTATTTCTTGAATAATTTACTTAAATATTTATTTATTATTTCCTCCGTTTAGCAATAATTTTCCCTGCTTCCAGAGCTAAATCACTCTCTGGATACATATCAATCATACACACTAAATCCTCAATGACTTTATTAATAGCCTTCTTTCTCTTTATTGGGCTGTAATAACATTTTTGATTATCTATCCCCCTAATAAAAATACCTTTACTTCCCATCATACTAAATGAACAAATGGAATTATTAAAAACAGCTTCTTGTGTTGGCTTAACTTGATAAGATTCATGGAATGCTTTTTGTGCTCTTCTTGGATTTCCATAACACATTTCTATAACTCCATTTTGAGAGTGCGCGAGTGCTATTATTTCCGAACTAGTAGTTCCATCATCCAATTGAATATCCGGTTCCATTTCTGAAGCTTCTTTTGCTAAAGCAATTGCAAGCTTTAAGTCCTTATGTAATTTATTGATTTCTAATCTAACTTTAAATTTTTTTTTCAAAGATAATAACGTACTTTCTTCTTCAATCGCTGATTTGAAGATTTTTTTAATATCCTCTGTTTCTTTTTCAACATCCTCAAGCAAGCTTTTTGCTATTCCTAGTTTGAATGAAGCTGATCTTTCTGTTCCTGACATTGAAAACTCCCATCATTTTTTATTTCATATAATATATAATTATACTTAATTCACTATTGATATGTCTTTTCTTTATAAACTTATAGTCTCATTGATAATCTAGAAAGTATTTACTCAAAAAAAAATTATATTTCTCAAAACTGGACTTACAAAAATATTGTATCTACAAGTAAATCTAGTTGATGAAGAAATGTCAAATGAGTTAAATGAAATTCTATCGCAGCAAATAAAGGAGAGGTAATATTGTCATTTTTTTGAGATATCAGAAATTGAAAGAACATTCACATGTTATAAGCAGTTTGGTAAGAAAATTGCATTGTTTATATATCTATTTAGAAGATATATTGAAGAAAGAGAACAAAAATTAACAAAGATGTAAACATTCAGATTCATTCTTCTGATCTAAAGAGTAACCCCTCTTATTTAAGTGTCAACAATATGGTTTTAGTTAACAGAGCAGGATATGGGTCAAAAAAACCTATAAATCTGAAATCAGTACGAATAATAATTCTCCTTGTTTTTCTAACTCCCATCTTTAGTGGTGCATGTGCCATTGGATTTTATTATGCATTAGTAGGAGTGTTTTAGTAATGTTTAAGGAGCTATTTGGAAGAAGAAGCATTGATAAGAAAATAGAAAAAAACCTTATTGAGCTTTTTCGTATTCCTACAAGATATTTCGAAGCTCTTTATGTTGAATGTAGTACAGAGATCGCACATCATATATTGGATCTCTGTGAAGAAGAGGAAAAAGAAAGGAGAGGAGAATTGACAGTTTTATTAAAGGAGAGAATAGCTGATATAAAAATAGAAATCGCGAAATACGAGTTATTTGAAAGACTCATGATAACGAATAAAAGCTCGAATAAAAGCTCAAATACTTATATATATTACCTCGATTTATGAGCGGGTAAGACTACTAGGTGTTTTGGTATGAAATTTGATACAAGAAAAAAAAGTTATATTATAATACTTCTATTTTTTATGAATTTAGCATTTTATCAAACAAATCTGACAAAAAGCAATCAAAGCTCTACAGAATATAATACTACAATTGAAAATCTCTCTTATGATTCAAGTTATACAGATAATTTCAAACATGTAAGAATTGATGAATCACAAGATCTTGATAACAACAAATTTCAAGATTCTTTTGAACAAACTTTGAAAGAGTTGAACAGAGAAAAACCTGTTGATGCAATCTTATCACTTTCACACGAACTGACTGATGCAGATCGCTACTTCCTTCAGAAACGCAATGTTGAGATTATCGATGAATATACTATGATTTATGCTCTACATGTCAGAGGTGTACCCTCATCTTTACTTCAGATTAATACTCTCGATAATGCTCTTTTTGTTGAAGAAGATTCCAAAGGGTATTCGCTTATGTATAATGTGACAACTACATCTGGTGTAAGGACTGTTTGGCAAGATGCTCAAGGTTATGGATATACTGGTGATTCTAATACTGCAATAGCTATACTAGATACAGGTATAGATGATTCTCATCTTGATTCCAATTTAAATGTCGTTTATTGGCAGGACTTCGAAGGAGCTGATTCCTCTGTTGGTGGAGATGAATATGTCACTCCAACGGACAAAGCAGAACATGGGACGCATTGTGCATCAATCGCTGCTTCAGCTGGTACTCAAATAGATAATGGAACATTCAAAATACAGGATTCAGGTTTTCTGCATACAACAGAAGGTTGGGCGTATTATGGAACATGGTTCTACATAGAAACTGCTCAAACGGTTACTTTGAATTATACATGGGAAGATGGAGGAGTTCCATATGTAGGAATCGTCGATGGAACAGGTTCTTGGGTAGCAGACAATTATGGGAGTGGTTCATCATCCTCTCCAGCTTCCTTCCAAGTATATTTATCCTCTCCAGGATGGTATTGCCCAATGTGGGGAAATGATAATGGAGCAGGGGATCATTACTATTCTGCTGAATTTACGTATGAATCAGGTTGGACTAATCCCTACAGCGATGGTAGAGGTGCCTTTGCTGGTGTTGCACCAGACAGCAATATTGTTGGTCTGAAAGTTTTAGACGATTCTGGAACAGGTTACGCTTCTGCTCTCCTCAATGCCATTCAATGGTTGTATGACTTCGGTCAAAACTACAATGTTACTGTCGCTAGTATGAGTATTGGTTGGCAATCAGTTGTATCTGTTATTGATTCTGCTATAACATCTCTTGTTCGTAACAAAGGTATTGTTTGCGTTGTTGCAGCTGGTAATGCGGGAACATCCTCTGGAGGAATTTATTCTCCCGCATCATGTCCAGATGTAATAGCTGTTGGTTCTGTGAATAAGGCATATGAAATCGCTTATTATAGTAGTGTGGGAAGCATAGGAGATGCTTATAAACGACCAGATGTTGTTGCACCAGGAGGGTCTTATGCATATTATGGCACATCAGCACCAAATCAACCTATCATTGCAGCTGATTCAAATGATGGAGACGATGCTTATAACTACAATAACTTTACAGCTATGCCCCCTCAAACTGATTACTATCAAAACAATTTCAGGGGTATGCAAGGAACTTTGATGGCATGTCCATTTGTTGCAGGTTTAGCTCAGTTAGTTATTGATGCAATGAGAGAAGAAGGTACATGGGAATATTCTTGGGAAGTAGCTAAAAAAGTAAAGCAAATTATCTGTATGGGAACTTTTGAAGTACGAAATATAGAAGGTGATATTGCCAGTGGTGGAGAAACCTTCGATGGAGATGGGGATGCTATCCCACAAAATCCTGTGCTTGATAGGACAACTAAAGATTACACTGAAGGATGGGGGTGTGTATCTCCCGTAGCTGCAATACAAGCAGTTACAGAATGGTTGTCTGTTGACATCTCGGAGACTATTTCTCTATCAGGTCAACAAAATGGTTCTCATGTGGAAGTAAGGCAAGTAGAACTGAAAACTAAAAATCTGTACATAATGCTTGGTAATTATTCAGTTTCGACTTGGATAGATGCCGATTTACTTCTCTTTGATGCTGACCCTGACCAATATGGTGATCCTATACTTATTGCTTCTAATACTCTTGGAGTAGTAATGAACGATTCCACTGTGTTTTCAGTTGGAAAGGATGGAACTTATTATCTCGTTATACGATGGGTAGATGGAAATCTCAATGGTAATTGCACAATTAAAATAGAGGAAATGATTCAAAGTGTGTCACATGAAGACGGTGATATATTAAAACCTGGAGACACAATAACATTCAACCTTACTTATACAAACTTAGCAAGTATAATGTATAAGTGGGATTTTGGATCATCTGTTCTGTGGAATTATCCGTATGAAGTATTTCTACCAGATTTCGATTTTGATCATGTACTTATAATATATGGAATTGATTACCAAGCAAGAGAAGCACAGGTAAACTATACATTTCTTGGAGATAGCATTAAACCTGAAATTGTTCTAATAAGCCCTGTAAATAATACAGTAGTGGGAGTATCAGAACTGGTTCAATTAAGCATTTCAGATACTAATCTAGAAGTAGTATTATATAACTGGGATGCTTCAATAGATGATATTTGGATCGAACCGTATGAAACAACAGTTCCTAGCGAGGAAGGAGAACATATATTGTATGTGTATGCAGAGGATGTAGCAGGAAACTGGGAGAGAATAATATGTGTGTTTGAGATTCCACCGACAGTTCCTGAATTTGGTTTAGTTTCAATTCTAAGTATAATTGGACTTTTAGCAATCGCAAGTGCAGTAATTTTCACAAAACGGAAATAAACCAACTATCTTCTTTTTTTCCCTTCTCACATATTTAAATTTCATGAAAAGCACCACGAGTATAGAGAGTATTGGGAAAATGATGTTGATGAAAGGAGAAGTAACGCTACCAAAAATAGGTTTTGGACAAAAAACCTAGCTCAAAAGTGTTTGAAAAGAAATCAAATTTTACCTGCAGTCAACTTTGCTATTATTCTTGGTAATTAATAACCTAACTAATATTTTTTCAATTTCCCTTTCTATTTCTTCAGTTATTTCTATTTTTCTAACAATTTTCCATTCATTATGGATGTTGGTAGGGTAAATTTTGAGCATTTTTCTCTATAATAACTAGGACAACAATCATATTTAACGGTTAATTTACAGAAAATTCGAAGTTTCATTTTTCAAGTTTATAGAATCTGTAATTCTTGATATATTTATAATCAAAGCAATGAAGATAATAATATGTTTAGATTATCCCCAATTTAGTATGATACTTCATTAAAGAATGTTTAATACTCGAAATGAACATTCATTCTCCTTTTCTATTTTTCTTGACTATCCTACTCAACTTTTATATTTGTGATGAACTATTTTTTATGTGCACTAACATTCAGATAGATAAAAGGATGTAAGAAAAAATATAGAGGTTGATTATGATGTTTAAAAAGATTAAAGATAAAGCTCCTAAAAATCCGATAGACCAAGAAATGGTAGATGAGATACAACAGATAATTGAAGATTATATACCTCCATTCATACAAAAATATACTGACAAATTAAAAGAACTAGTGAATGAAAAATACAAGGCAATTGCAAAGAACAGTCAAAAACAAGAAGAAGAGGAACAGAAGAAAGAAGAAGAAACAGATGAAGATAAGAGGAAAGAAATACAAAAGACAATTGACACACTAGAAGCAGAAATCAAAGAAAAAATTGAAGAACTTGAACCTGTGAAAATTAATCTTGAGACAATCAAGGAACTAGGAATGGATAAGATAAAGGATGCACTAACCAAGATCATTATGGATGCTGTAGGACCAAAAATTGAGGAATTAATGCCTTCTAATGAGAAAGTTAAAAAGAAAACGATGGAACTAGCTGAAAAAGCAATTGAAAAACTTGTAGACACAGCTGTATCAAAAATAGAAGAACAAATTGGAAACTTGGTAGAAAAGGTTCTAGAAGAAAGAGAAATAACAGATGAAGTCGTCGAAGTAGCTGAAGAAGTCGTCGAAGTAGCTGATGAAGTTGTTGAAGAAGCTGAAGAAGTAGTTGCTGAAGTAGCTGAGGAAGTCATCGAAGAAGCTGAAGAAGTCAAAGCAGTAGCTGAAGAAGTCGTCGAGGAAGCTGAGGAAGTCTCCGAAGTAGCTGAAGAAGTCAAAGCAGTAGCTGAAGAAGTCGTCGAGGAAGCTGAGGAAGTCGTCGAGGTAGCTGAAGAAGTCACAGAAGTAGCTGAAAAAGTCGTCGAGGAAGCTGAGGAAGTCGTCGAGGTAGCTGAAGAAGTCGTCGAGGTAGCTGAAGAAGTCGTCAAAGAAGATGTCGAGGTACTAGAGGACTTAGCTGAAGTAATTGAAGCTGTTGATGTTGAGGAAGCTGTTGTTGAGGAAGCTGTTGAGGTAGCCGAGGAAACCGTTGAGGTAGCTGAGGAAACCGTCGAAGAAGAAGATGTCGGGGTATTAGAAGATTTAGCTGAAGTAATCGAAGCTGTTGTTGAGGAAACCGTTGTTGAGGAAGATATTGAGGTAACTGAGGAAGCCAAAGAAGTTGCTGAAGATGTAACTGAAGTAATTGAGGTAGTTGAAGACAAAGCTGAAGAAGAAGACGTAGAACTGTTTAAATTAAAGAATAGTATTATCAATACAACATTGGATAAGTTAAAACCAAAAATCGTTGCAAAATTACCTTCTAATGAAGAGGCTCAGAAGAAAGCAATGGAAATAATTAGGAAAAAAGTTGAAAAACTTGTAGATGAAACTGTGTCTAAAAAAGAAGAAAGAATCAGAAAACTCTTAGAAAAGGAAAAGTAAAGAATGAATTACAACGATACAACAGAACTATTGGAAAAAGCATACTGAAGGGAACTTTGTATTCCTAACATTTTTTTCTAGTAAACCTTTCTCATTTGGTATAATTTTCTAATAAACTATCAATAAGTAGATTACAGTTTTGAATAAGTTTACCTATCCAATTTTTTCTTTTTACTCATTCGAAGTAAAAAAAACTGTAGAGTATCTCTACTAGTTTTGGAACAGGCTTCTTCTTAATTATACTCAATTTTTTCTTTATTTTTTCTTTCTAATAGAATTAGATCAACAAACGAATAACCATTAAACAACTCTCTTGGTGACCCCATCCACTCTTTTTGGAATTGTAATAAAGCTGATCTTAATTCATATTTATCAGTAATACCTTTTTTAAGCAATTCTCGTCTTTTTTGAGTGAATTCTCTAAGCATTATATACTCTAAAGCATTTTCTATGAGACCTACAAATTCTTCTGGAGGTTCATTATTAACTCGATATGCAAAAGTCAACAAATTTTTATTTGTAGCCCATTCACCATAATTATTTTTCCACTCTGGATCTGTTTCCCAGAAGAATTCTCCGCCTTTATTACTTCGTACCTGTTGAATAAATAGCTTTTTATCTTTCTTAAGAGACTTAATGAAATTGAGAATCTCAACATCAAGAATATTCTTCGTTAGAAGAAAATCAGAAAGATGCAATAATGCATCTAATAATCTCTCTCTAGTTTTTTGAGGTGCTGAAATTTTTCTCGGAAAGGTATCAAAGAGAATCTCACTTATAGCTTCTTCATGTAAAAGTTCTAAGGGAAGTTTGTAACGTTCAGCTGCCATCATTAGAAAGGTGTGACATAACCAGCAATAGTCATCTCTACAAGCCTTAGTTTTAATTTTATTCTTTGTAAGATAATCATGGAACTCATCGATAAGTGCTGTATATTCTTTCTCTTTTTGTTCTAAGAATTTATCAAAGCTTAGACCATTAGTAATGTTTTTTTCATCTCTATCTATAATTTCCAAACTTAGTTCAGCAAGTTTTTTAATAGATAAGCGGGGAAGTTTCCAATTTTGAATTAGGATGTAAGGATTTGTAGTGAGAGCTTTAACAGTATCTGAAGAAATTCTTGAAGAACAATCCTTGCACATCATATAAGGACGTTGAACAATAGAAAGGTTGCTTGATAAGGAATTATGAGCAATAGAGAGGATAGTTTGATGTTGTTTCTTTGAAAGAAAAACCTCATTACAAGAAAAACATTTGAAAAGCTTATTAGGGTCAGTTTTCGATGGAATATTAAAACGCTTGAGAAGCTGGTCAACTTCAGGAGGAAAAGATATGTTTATAGCTCTAGAAATGGCTATACCCTGACTAAATAGTTCGATCCATTGTTTTTGAGAAATAGGTTTAAAATAAGGAAAATCTGCGTCTAAACGCCTACGTAACTCTTTAATAGAATAATGTTTAAAACTTTGTGAATCCTTTAAACCAAATAGCCATAAATCAAATAAAAAGAGATATTGCAAAGCATGATGGCGAGTACGAAGAAGATAGAAGAGCATAACATGTCCATCATCAATGTGTGAACTATAGAAATTTTTTTTGGATAATTCAGATGTCTTGCTAGAAGAACCTTTACGTGAGTTATTATCAGAAGGCATATGAAATATAAAATTGTATCCCTAAAAAGCTTTTATATCAGATTTGCATCATCAATAGATGATTATTTCCAATTTGATAAAAATAGAAGGAAATCTCGATTCTGTAGCTGTTCCTACTTCTCAAGAACGTTTGTATATCCAAGTTCTCAAGTTTGTGTTTTCCCTTCCTAAGTAATATATGTTCATAAGAACATCATCAATGTATATTAGTTTTACATTTTCTAGTTTTATTATGCGTGTCTTTTCATGACCACCCCTCAAAGCACGTGAGGGGTCAAGAGTGAAACCCCTACCAAACGACAGTTAGATCACCTATGGTAAGTTAAACCAAGTCTCATAACGTGCGTCACTGGCAGTGTTCTGCAAAATCAATGTTTCATTACTTTTGTTGTTATAGAAAAAATCCTTAAAGTACCTCAGTATAATGTAGTCTATAATGAAAAAAACATTCGACGAGATTGTTGAGTCTATTCAAATAAAAACTGGCAAATCAATAGAAGATATAAGTAATTTGATTAATTCCAAAAAGGAACAGTATTCTGGTCTTCTAACTAAAGATGGAGCAGCATATGTTACTGCTTCTGATTTTGATGTTGATTTAGATTCAACTATTTTGTATAAGCCTAAAATAACTAAAATAGGAAAAATAGATAGAAGTTATGGAGTTGTTTCTTTGCAAGCTTATGTTCTTAATATCACTGAGATACGCGAATTTTATAGGAAAGATGGTACAAGCGGAAAACATTGCTCGCTCTTTGTTTTTGATAAAACAGGGAAAATAAGACTAGTACTCTGGAATGAACAAACAAATCTTGTAGAAAAGAAACAACTTGAAGAAGCGAATGTTGTGGAAATACAGAATGTTTATCCTAAGATGAGTCGTTATGGGAACTTGGAATTACATAGTGGAAATAGCACAAGAATCAAAGTTGTTTCAGAATATGATGCTGATGATTATTCCCCTCCTAAAATTGAACAATTATCTATTGATCAAATTATGGCAGACAGTTTTCTTTTTAGCACAAAGGCGAAAATAATTGATTGTACTCCATTACGAGTATTTACAAGAAAGGATGGCACACAGGGACAGGTGATCAACCTTCTTATAGCCGATAAGAACGAGAAAATTTACTTTGCTTTTTGGAATGAAGACGTTGAAAAAGCTAAGAAAATAATTGATGATGGGATCAAAGTTATTAGAATCACCAACCCCAGAGTGAAAATTGGCTCTAATAATCAGCTGGAATTAACAATGAGTAAGGACACAACAATAATGACGATTAGTGATCCTGAACTTGAAAAAATTGAAATAAAGACAATGAAAGATATAGAATCTTTACCATTAGTACCGATAAATAAAATAGCAATAGAAGATTCATATTCCAGCGTTGGGGGAATAATAACACGAATCTATCCTGAAAAAACCTTTTACAGAACTGATGGTTCAGAAAGTCGAGTAGGATCACTACATATTGCAGATAAAACTGGAGAAATTAGAGTGGCATTATGGGATGAACATGTAAGTCAATTAGCTAAATTAAAAGTAAACCTGATAATAAAGTTGCAAGGATTTAAACCAAAAAAAGATAAAAATGGGGAATTAGAGTTACATACAACAGAGATCTCAAAGATAATTATTGAACCAACTGATGTTGAAATTGCTTCGGAAGATTTCTTCAAAAATATAGCCTTCATAAATGACCGAATGTTTAATCTTACCATTCGTGTAAAAATTCTAGAAAAGGAAACAATACGGGAATTTGCTAGAGAGGATGGATCTACAGCTGTAGTGTTAAATATCCGCATTGAAGATTTAACTGGAAAAGCAAGGCTATCTGCTTGGGATCAGGAAATTGAGATTATCAAAGATGTAGAATCAGAAACTTGGATAGAAGTAACAGGCATAAGATCAAGGTTATCAGAACTTGGTATTGATTTGACAATGAGTAAAGCGTCACAAGTTACTAAACTTAAAGAAATTAAATAGGGTAAGAAATCTATTCTCTCAAGAAAAACAATGTCTCCAATATTTGCATCGTCTCTAAAACGCAGATGATATTTTGCAGTAGGAAAGCTATGTTTGGTTTGTTTTAGTTGAGTTAGTTTACCTTCGAGTTCTTCAATGTCTTTGAATTTTCTTAAGTCTCCTTCTCTGTAATCTCCGAATGCTATGATATCATTATAAAGAAAATCCTCCAAAAAAAGGGTGTGTCAATTACTTTCTCACTAGCCGATATTTTCCATAAATCTCTCCTGATTTTTAATTTCATAATACTCTATAATTGATAAACATTCATTATATAATTCTTACCTACCAATCTTCTAGCTATAAACTTCGATTTGTATTGTTTGTTTGGTTTTTGACTTTCTTCCTTGCTAAGAAAAATCCAACAAGAAAGATAGTAAAAAGTATGAATCTCATGCTTTGAAAAATGGTAAATACTGTGGTATTCTGACTTGTGAATCCTTGAAGGAATAACACAAGCTCTCCTACAAATAGTCCAAATACTACTGGAAAAGCAGTGAATAATAATATCAATCTTCTTTCGATAGGTTTTCTATCTCCCCAGATTAGCAACACTGTCCATCCCCACATTAATGCCATTCCTGCAATGAGCATAAATCTAGTTTCTAAAGTAGGAGAAGGATAATCCATTCCTATGTTAACTTCAAAGAAGATATACAAGGTCATTGAAAGAGCAACTAGTAAATCCATTATTGCTCCTAACCAATAAGTAAAGCGTATAAACAATATATCATATTGGGCTAATTTTTTCATTAAGAACCACTCTTTTTGCATTCGTTCTTCATAATAGCTAATGAAACAAATAAAGGATAAAACTTGAGTTCTTTAGTCTTTTTGCTTTTTCTACTTTTTAAAAGTTGAAATTCTCATTAGAAAAAATGTTAAATCACTGTCTGAAGATATTGTAAATGTGTCTACTGATGAGTTAATACAAGAACATAATTTCACTTTGAATCCCCCTTTTCTGTTGTCAAATATCATCTAATCCAAGTGAATGGGAGATGAAAAATGTATAAACAATAAAAAAAGGAAATGTTCACCCCATTCTGGTTCGATTAACATGTATAGCAAATACTTTTATTGGAGATATTCCCTTGATTGTGTTTAAAGGAATATTCTCGGATATCCACTCAGGAAAATCAGGTGGAGATGAATCTAACATAAATTGCCATTCTTCATCTGTTAAGCGTTCATTATAGGGTTGCTTGAATTCGTAGTAAGAAAGTGTTACTCCCCTAGTAAGATACAATTGTCCTGCATGATCTTGTACAATAACATAGATCAAAAATGGATTTCCCACTGCTACTTCCAGTACTTGATTTGTATTAGGATCTGTAAATACGTCAGCTATTAGAGCAGTTCGTTTATCGGCTTCACTAGTAAAATCATCACCATTAGCAGTTGTAAATAACGAAATATACAATAAATCCTTACCAACGTGATGAATAAATTTAAGCTCTTGAGATGTTAATTCTTTGTTTTCCAGCTCTTTTATGCTTATTTCCGCTAATGTGTCGAATATATTTATCATTTCATCAAATTTCCTAGTAAAATTACTGCGTATTTGTTCAAAGTTGCTTTCAGAATTTCCTTCGTACAGTACTCCTCTTGCTTGCAATCCTTCTTTTAACATCTTTGCAGTAGCTGAAATTCTAGAATAAACTTGAGGGTAAGGTTCAACATAGTGATATATTAGGTCGCTCATTCCACTTGCACAGACAGCTTGTTTTGAATAAAGAATAGTATCATGTTTCAATTCTACCCAACTTGCTAAAGAAGTCATCAGAGATTTGTCAGTCCAAGCATCAGATTGCATGTATCCAGGATAACCCTCTCCTTTAACTTCTAATAAAGGTAGTAACGAATACAACCATTGCCAATAAACATTTTGAGTCCAGTAAGAAACTGATAAATTGGAGAACTCGTTTCTTAGTTCAACAATTTTCTCTTCATATCCTTCAAACTCCTTTTCAGATGCAAGATGATATTCTGCTCTCTCACTTCCAAAAACTGAGAAAATATCTAAAGCTTTAGGGAATAAACGGTTAGCTAAATTGTCAAAGACTAGCTCTTGAAAGATATAAGCATCAGGCGTATAGCTTTGCCCAAAAAGTCTAAATCCCTTAGTTGCATTCTCTTGACCTTCAAATGATGCAACATAACGGGAATTTATTTTTGACGCTCTCAGTTCCTTAAGTGAATCGATTATTTCATCAATAAAAGCATCATCAATCAATTCCGAAAATTCAAGATTGCCTTGTTGCTCCCAAACTGAAAAATAATCACTAGGGGTAAGATCATCGCTTCCTCCAACAAGGAAATTAGTGGTTCTACAAATACTATCCCAATGGTCCCAAACTGTTTTGTCATCAATATCGATAGAGAACGAATAAACAAGTGATAAAGCCATTCTTGTTTGTTTGATACCTAAAGTATTATCTGTTGTTTGATCAGACACCATGAAACCCATTCTTCCTGCATACATCATAGCTTTGAAATAGCGCTTAAAAGCATCATTTCGTGTATAGTGACCTCTAACTTTATATTGGGAAAAATCTTCCTCGTATTCGAAAATCGGAGAGAAAGCTCTTTCACCTTGCTCAATATTTTCTAATTCCTCAGAAACAAGAGAATAGACATATGAAGGAATAGAAGTAGAATTATCCAACATAAACATTAAAACAGTAAGGTATGCGATGTTATATTTTAGAGATTCTTTGATATTTGTATCGAAATTAATTGTGTACAAATCGATTTGATCATTTCTGAGAGCTTCAGCCATTAAGCTAAAATTACCATAGAAATAATTTAGCTCCATAGCTCTTAAACAATTATCGAAAATTGAATGTAATGTATGAAGGCATAAATCTGTTGAAACATACATGGGAGTTTCTAAATTGAAATCATAATCCATGCGAGAATATATGTCTTCTATTCCTTTGTCTACAATAGTAAAACCATAATTTTCTAGTTGTTGGATCATAGTCTCATTTATTTCATCCTCTAATCCTTGAAGATCTACATTTGTTAAACCAGAAGCTATTGAAGTTGGTATTATAGAGGGTGAATAATTATAATATTGTAATTCATAGGTACCGAAGGAGTTCTTGATAATTTCTGGAAGTTGTACCTCTTCTCGAAAATCATAAGGATTGAAAAATGAGTAAATATAGGGGGAAAGATAGAACCCACCTATAACCAGCGAACTAACCATCAAAGCGGAAATAATTCCTGTAAGAACAGGTCTCTTAGGTTTTAAGATATTCATAATTTTCAATATATTTATAGAATAAGCTTATATAAATCTAGAACTCGAACAACTCTAACAGCATTTGACGGCATTTTTAGAGTGTGTGTTTAAGCACTAGAACAGAGAAAAAAGTTCTCCAATCATTTCTGATTTTCCTCTTTTTCCCAACTATAGAAGGAAAGTTGCTTTTTAACTGATAAGAAATTAAGAACATATAAAATACAGCTTAAACCTAAAAAAACTGCTCCATTAATTGAAGCAACTAGTGGATTTATGAAAATAAAAACAAATGTAACAATAAATGCAGTTAAGAGAAGCGAGATCAGGAATATCCTTCTTGGAATGAGTTCTCCCTTGATTATTTGAGCAGAAAATTTGATAGGAACGTTAATTTCTTTAATATCTAAACCCGTTTTAACAAGTTTATATCGGTTGGTAGGGAGCTTCTCAATCAAATTAGCTTCTATCAATTTATCTAAATGCCATAAAACTGTGCTAGGGCTATTAAATTCTAGTTTACGTTTTGCTTCTCGG
>JAUVXQ010000160.1 GCA_030603505.1 Candidatus Heimdallarchaeota archaeon
TTTAGAGAAGATGTTTTTACTACCCATGATTTTGTTTTAACAGATTGGAAACTGTCATCAGAAATTGTTATTGAGGGAGAAAAAGCTGGACAAATTGAGATTTATTACAGGAAAAAGATGCCAGAAATGGACGAAGGTCCATTTCAAAAAGATGAGAGACATTTAATAGACACATTAGCAAGATTAATCTCTCAACATGCATTAAGACTAGAAGGGCTAGAAGATGTCAAAGAAATTGCAGACATACTCTTTACAGTTTTCAATAATTCACCTATTGGAACAGCTACATATGCTTCTACTGGAGAATGTTTATCTACTAATGAAATACATGCAGAAATGGTAGGTGCTTCAGTTGAGCAAATATTAAATCAGAATTTCAATGATATAGATGCATGGAAAAAAAGTGGTCTTCTACTAGCTGCAAAACAAGCTCTATCTAAGCTTGAAACAGTAAGGTTTGAGATTCTATTTGAAACCTCTTTTGGGAAAGAAGTATGGTTAGACTACAACTTAGTGCCTATTACTTCAAAGAGTGGAAATTTGTTGCTTGTGTTTGTTGTGGATATAAATGAAAGAAAAACAGAAGAAATGAAGTACAGAACCTTGTTCAATCAAACTAGTGATTTGATATTATTATTGAATATTGAAAAAGATTATAGTTCAGCAAAAATTGTTGAAGTAAATGAATCTGCATGTAATAAACTTGGATATACTAGAAATGAAATTCTCAATATGACAATTTACGATATAGATCCAAAGATGAGCAAAGAAACAATAATGAGTATTGGACAGATAATAAAGGAAACCGAACAACTCTCTATAGAAAGTGTTCTGAAAGCAAAGGATGGATCTTTAATACCTGTTGAAATTAAATCTATTTTCTACAACATTGGCGATGAAATGTTCCTTCAATCTGCAGCTCGTGACATTACTGAAAAAAAACAAGCAGAAGATTATTTAAGACAACAAAAAGAAGAAACGGAATTATACTTAGATATTATAACCCACGATCTGTCCAATAGTTTCGTAATTGCAAATGGTTTTCTAGATATTGCCTTGGAGAGTGAGTTATTAGGAGATGCTAAAGATTCTATAGAAAAATCTAGATCAAGCTTGTTTCGTTGTGAAAACTTGCTTAATAATGTTTCAACATTATTAAAACTAAAGGAATCAAAAGAATATGATTATCAACCAATTAATCTTGAAAAAACTATTCTGAAGACAGAAACCCATGTTAAAGAGTTATATCCTAAAAAGAAAATCGAAATTAAGAGAATAGATTTTAATCAAAATTTTATGTTAAAGGCTGATCTACTATTCGAACAACTGATGATAAATCTTTTAACAAACGCTGTAAAGAGTGATTCTCGTGAAATCGTACGAATAGAAATTCAACTAGTGGAGTGTGTAGAAGGAGAATGCATCATCTCTATTTCCGATTATGGTTGTGGAATACCAGAAGAAGAGCGTGAAAACATATTTACTAGATACTCAGAATTCAGAAAAAGAGGGAAGGGATCAGGATTAGGATTGTTCATTGTGAAAAATATAATAGACAGATATAACGGCAAAATCTGGGTAGAAAGCAGGGTAAAAGATGATTACTCTCAAGGTACTGTTTTCAAAATACAACTAAATGAATGGAAAAAAGAAGAACAGAAAAAATGAATATTTAGCCCTTATTGCTTATATTATTGACCAAATATGCCTGTTTTGTTATTCATGCTATTTAGGAACTGTAAAACCAATAATTCTATAATCAATTTTTTTATCAAATTCCTTTGGATTATATATCCTTCTTCCATCTACTACACAAGGCTTTTTCATGTGTTTCTCGAAGAATTCAGGCTGTAAGGGCTTAAATTCATCCCATTCTGCACAAATTATCGCACAATCTGAGTCTTTGAGAACATCTTCTACTGATTCAACGAGTGTGATATTTGTTCCATCATCTTTAAAAGCTATTTCAGCTGATTCCTTGGATTTTGGATCATAACCTTTGACAATAGCTCCTTCTTTTGTAGCTTCTAATGCTATTCTTCTACTTGGAGCATAACGCATGTCATCTGTTCCAGGTTTGAATGCAAGTCCCAACAAGGATAACGTTTTACCTTCTAGTGATCCTATCATCTCCTTAGCCAGAGTAATGGCGTGGGAAGCTGCTCTATCATTGACATCAACTACACCTTGGAGTATTTGTGGATCAACCCCTCTTTGACGGGCAAATGCCATAATGGCATTAACATCTTTGGGGAAACAGCTTCCGCCCCACCCTAGACCAGAACCTAGGAATCTGTGATTTATTCTATAATCCAGACCAACTCCTTTAGCTACCAATCCTATATCAACACCAGGTACAAGTTCAGCTATTTTAGCTAATTCGTTAATAAAAGAGATTTTAGCAGCTAAGAAACAGTTATTGCCATATTTCACTAATTCTGCACTTTCTATATTCATTCTTAAAATAGGACATTTTTCTCCAATATGCTCACCATAGAAATCCTCATACAGCTCTTGTAAGACTG
>JAUVXQ010000029.1 GCA_030603505.1 Candidatus Heimdallarchaeota archaeon
AGTTCCAACTACTTCTCTACAGGGTCTAAGTTGCTGGACAAGATTCTTTAAACTTCTTATGAAGTTTATTCTATTAGTTAAATTCATAATAATTTTGTCGGCACTTTGACCCTAAAATTTTGCGGTAATTCGGAAGTACTATATATTCAAAAAAAAATTTCACTCATGTTCAACTTGTTGGAGTATTACAAATTAATTGAAAAAGAGAGAAATGATCACTTTAAACTGTTCAAACTAGCACCTAAGGATGTCTTCCACAAATCTTTTACAGAAGATACTTGGTCTACTGAGCTCATCTTTAGACATAATCTTGCAGTTCTAAATTGGTTCAAAACGCTTATTCCTAATATTGATTTCGAAGAAAGTACCTTGGCTACTAAATATGGTGAAAAAACTGAAGATTCCTTCTCTTTAGAGGAAATTGAAAAAGAATTCCACAAGATATCTCCTATTATAGTTGAAGGGATTGAAAAAATGACTATTGAAGAGGAAGAGGAAATTCTAAAATCTCCTTTCGGTGATAATCCAAGATACAAGAGTATCGCTGGTTTATTAAATCACGAAAGTAATCATTTAGGTCAAGTTATTTGGATTTTCAAGCGAATAACTGGATGGACAGATCAGGATATCAGAGAGAAATTATATGGTGTTCCTAAGAAAGAAGATTAAGGTAGAGAGGCTATGCCAGAACAACAAAAAGATTCCCTTACAAAACTATCTGTTGACCATTTCATATGCCAAAAATAGGTAGGTTTTAGAGAAAAAGATAAAACGGTGTAACTCTTTTTCGACATATGAATTTTAAAGATTTACTAAATTCAATGATGGATGAACTTTCTGGTGAAAGAACAAAAAGAATTGTAGGGATATTGTCTACTTATCATCGAATACAAGCAAGTTCTGGATTATTATCTGCAATCAAAGTGATTCAAGAAGAGTTAAAAGTTATAGGGGATCAAAACTGTAAGATTATTGAGTATATAGCAGATGGTAAAAAACGTTATTATGATTGGAATACTCCTATCCCTTGGGAAATTAAAGATGGCTCCTTGAAACTTATTGAACCTGAAGAGAAAATACTTTGTAGATTCACAGAAACCCCTGTAAGTATTACAACCCATTCAAAATCAATTGATATAATAGCTGAGATTGTTGACATTGGAGAAGGGAAAGAAAAAGATTTCGAAGAGAAAGATGTAAAAGGAAAAATAGTTTTAACATCTGGATCACCTCGATCACTAATAGAAAGAATGCACAAGAATGAAGCGATTGGAATTCTTGGTTATCCAACTGAGCAGAGAGCAGCGGGACATGCACATTTAATTCAATATTTAGGAATTTGGCCTAATGCAGAAAATGTAGATAAAGCTAGTTTTGGATTTTCACTTTCGAGAAAACAAGCATTAGAGTTGTTAAATCATTTAAAAAGAGGGAAGAAAGTAGAAGTTCAAGCAAAAATCGATGCTAAATTAGAACCAGGGAAAATGCAAATCTTATCTACAAAGATTGAAGGAACAAAAATTCCTGAAGAAGAAATAATTTTAATTGCTCACATATGTCATCCTTCGCCTTCTGCTAACGACAACGCGTCAGGTAGTGCATTATTACTAGAAGTTTTTAGAACAATTTTTGAATTGATTAAACAAAGTAAACTACCACAACCAGAAAGATCTCTAAGATTTTTATGGGTACCAGAATTCAATGGTAGTCTTCCTTGGATAGAGAATCAGTCTAAGAAAGAAACTTGGAAACCACAATTTTGCATAAACTTAGACATGGTGGGAGAACATCCTGCTATTATTGGAGAACCATTCACAGTTCATCAAGCTAGTATCACAACTCCATTTTACCTCAATGACGTTATCAATTGTGCTGTTAATTTGATTAAAGATAATAGAAAAGCAATTGAACAAGGAGGGTGGCAACATCCTTGGAATTATCGGTTTAAATCATTCTCAGGAGGGTCAGATCATGTTCTTTTCAACGATGAGCCAACTAGAATCCCAGCTGTTATGTTTGGTCATAATGATCAATTCTGGCATACAAATTTAGATACTGTAGAGAAGGTTGATACAACAGAATTGAAAAGAGTAGGTCTTGTGACAACAATATCTGCCGTATTAAGTGCATATACTACAAAATTCAGTACTATAATCCTTAATTCGTTTATATCAGGACATTTGACGCGAAAAGGACAATTTTTAGAAATGATAACTTCAGAGTTTGAAAAATATGAGAATAATGAAGAACAAGAACAAAAATTAGCCTACTACATCATGCGACATTTGGGACAGGCATTCATAGTAAATGAAAAAATCGCATTGAATTCTATAAAAATGTCTTTTGGAAAAATTGATAAAAATCTCTTAAAACTTATAGAAGATGATGTTGAGTCATTTTTAGAGAAATTTGAGACGATTAAACAGAAAATCCCTCTTATGGAAATAAGTGAAAAATTAAAGCAGGAATTGATGAAAATACCAATAAGAAAATGGAATGGACCAATAGATGCTAGCCACATATATAGAGTTCTTAGTGATGAAGAAAAGGAGTTACAACCACCTAATTTTGAGATGTCACAAATTGAAAGAATTAAATCCTTTATTCGATCTTCTTCATTTGGAGGAACAATTCACGAAATTATTAACTTAATCAATGGCAAAAGAACAATAAGTGATTTACTTATCCATCACTCATTGTCATCTAGGAAAATATCTCACTGTTCAACCGTACTTGATTTTCTTAAACTCTTGAAATTAAAGAATTTGCTAGAATTTAACTGAAAACTACAAATTCTTATTCTTTTATTGTTATTAGGAACAAAGCAAACTATTTTAAGAGAGAATCAATATATCTAGTTCGTAGATTTACAATGACAAAGGACGAATTAAAATCTCTTGCAAGTTCAGTGTCCATGCTCAAAAACATGATAGAGAGCATTGTTACTACTGTACAAGACCGTTTTAAAGATAATGATAAGATTATAATATCATTAAAGGAAAAAATTGAGAATTTTGAAAATAAAATTGATGAATCATCAATTTCTGGCGATACTGGTCAAATAACTGTAAGCCAAGAATTACTAAAGAAAATTGAACAAATGGAATTAAGATTAGATAAGTTAAACGAGAGAATTTTACTAGTTGAAGCAGCAAAAAGTGTAAAAACTGAGATTCCTTCAGCTAAACCTGTCATTGATATAAGTGCTATTGAAGATATTGCAAAAACTGAAATTGTCACCCCTAAGGAACCAGCTCCAAAATCAGCACCTCCACCAGCACCAGCAGCAGATATACCAATACCAGAAGTAAAAACGACAACTCCGTCTGTTATAGATGCAGAAAGACCCGTGAGCGATGTTGCAAAAGAAGCACCAGCATCTCCAATCCCTAAACCACCCACAGTTGTTGATCAAGTACAAGTTACTGACGATGCAGAAACGACTTTACCTAAAACAGAAGAAATAGAGAAAACAGTTCCTGAATCGGAAAAATCAGCAGAATTATTTGAAGAAGCGGTCAACGGAGACAAATCTGAATTATTAAAAGCCTTAAAAAAGCTTGAAGACATATAACTATCTCAACGGAAATTTCTTAAAGTGTTTACAAAATTTGAGTGATGGTTAGTGCAATAGTAATTTACATCACTACATTTTTTGTTCCTCTTTTATTGAGCCTAGTGGTTTTACCTTTTTATATACGTTTTATGAAGAAAAAGAAAATTGTGGGAACAGATATTCATAAAGAATCTCAACCAAAAATTGCTGAAATGGGTGGAATAATAATTCTATTAGCAATGATTATCGGATCAATAATAGCTATATTCATTGTATCTGACCCCTCAGATAAGTTGACAATTGGCATATTTTGTATCACAATCACTATTGCAGGTATAATTGGTTTAATAGACGATTTTAAACCGCTCAGTGCAATTATTAAACCCATACTTTTGCTGTTTGCGTCTATTCCGATTATTGTTTCAAAAAGATACATTTCAGAGCCCATGTTACCATTTGTTGGGAAAACGAGGTTAAATATAGTGTATTTAGCTCTACTTCCTTTTGTTGTGTCTGTACCAGCAAATGCAGTAAATATGTTAGATGTCTTCAATGGGTCAATGGCAACAACCTCTATGCTAGTTCTTGTTGCGATTGCCATTGCTAGTGGGTTAATTTTTGGTTTTAGTTTTACCGAATTAAATCTAACGTATGTGTTTTTACTAATTACTTTAGGAGCTTTACTAGCTTTCTGGTTCTTTAATAGATATCCAGCTAAAGTCTTTGCAGGAGACACAGGAAGTTTAACAATAGGTGCAGCGATTGGTGCAATTGCTGTTCTTGGGCAGCTTGAGATAGTAGTAATCATTGCAATGATACCTTTCATCATGAACGCTTTTGGGACTTTGAGTAGTGTGAAAGGATTAGTTGAAAGAAGGAAAATGCCAGCTAGACCTACTTCAATGACGAAAGATTGGAAATTACAAGCTAATCCAGATCCAAAAGCTCCAATAACATTGGTTGGTATAGTCTTACAAAAAGGTCCTTTACGTGAAGATGATGTTGTTAAAAGTTTCAACATTCTTACAATACTTAGCTGTATATTAGCAATAATAACAGCAGTTCTGATTAGGGTGACGGTAAAATGAAGTACTACAAAATAGCCCCTCGATTAACTAGAATTTTAGGGTTGGAGATATTTGTCTTTGTGAGTTTCCTAGCTATATGTGCTCTTATTAATTTAATAGCGGGTATACAAATTGACACTACAACTTTCTGGAATTTTATTGTCGGGGCAGGAAAAGTTATCCTTAGTTTCATTTTGGTAGGCATATGGCTGAGTTTATGGTACTATTTGACTAAAAAACTTATTAAAGTTAAAAAAGAAGAGAATCTACCCGTAAAAACAATATAATTGAAATATAGAAACTACTACTGTTGAGATTGTAACAGGAACACACGTTTCTTCAAACTATAATACTTTTTTGCAAACTCAAGACTCAATATGTCATAATCTTCAAATTGTTGCTCTATTACAAAAAGCTGACTCTCAAGTCCTAAAATCTCATCATCTAAATGATTTTGTTTTTCTTGTTCTAGTACTTGAGTTGATGTTTTGCTTACTTTTCTAGACTTCATTTCCATCAATAGACCTCTTTTTTGCTTAAGAATTAAAGCTAACTGATCCTTTTGTTGAGATAGCGAATTGAATTGTGTTTGTGGATCAACCCAATCATATTCTACACTTTTCATCCTTGGGGGGACCTTAGAGAATAGACGCCTAATTTCAACTATTACCTGGAAAAGATGATACGAGGATTTCCATCTAGCAAGCATTCTCATATCAAGTAAACCATTTTTATCGACATTTGGATGTGATATAGGAGTCAAAATATGTATAAGAGGAGCGCTAGCTGGAAAAGAGTCAAGTAATTGAATCTCAACATCAATTGCGTACTCACCTTCTTCTATTATAATTGGAATGAAACCTTTCCATCTGGTTAAATCTCCATCTTTGGGTTGAAAACCATATGATCGTTCATATACAAATTGTGCTTCTTTGCTCAAGATACTATCAGGGATAGGCATTAGCTATTTCCTCTCTTACGGTATTAATATCACAATGTTGTATTTATATATTCTCTTTCAGTTTCTAAAAAATTGGTTACTAAATCTGTAAATTTTTAAAGTTATAGAAAATTTCTCTAATAATGACGCGAATTGCAGTTATTAACAAAGAGAAGTGTCAACCTGAAAAATGTGGTCACTTGTGTTATAAAGTATGCCCTTCAGTTAGAGCTGGAAGAGAAACAATATCTTTTGACCCGCCAGATAATAAAGCCACAATTCATGAATCCTTATGTTCAGGGGTAGCTATATGCGTTAAAAAGTGCCCATTCAAGTGTATCACCGTTATTAATCTTCCAGAAGAACTTGAAAAAGAAACTACACATCGCTATGGTATCAACTCGTTTAAATTATACAGATTGCCTATGCCCAGAATTGGACAAGTAATGGGATTAGTGGGACAAAATGGTTCTGGAAAATCAACCGCTCTCAACATTCTGAAAGGCGAGATTCGTCCTAACCTAGGGAGATATGATGACCCTCCTGAATGGGATGATGTTATTGAACATTACAGAGGAACATTAGCTCAAACTTACTTCCAGAAATTGGTTGATGAAGAATTTCGAATAGTTTTGAAACCTCAAAGCGTTGATCAACTACCTCGTGTCATTAAAGGAAATGTTTCAGATCTCCTTACCAAAGTGGATGAGAGAGGAATAAAAGACGAATTGATTGAATCATTCTCATTAAATGAAGTATTGAATCGAAATATCAATAAACTGAGTGGAGGAGAACTACAAAGATTAGCGATCGCAGCAACCATTGCTCGCGATGCTGAGGTTTACCTTTTTGATGAACCCACATCTTACTTAGATGTACAAGAGAGAGTTAAAATTTCTCAATACATTAATGAAATGAAATCACCTAAACGAACAATTATAGTAGTAGAACACGATCTTGCAATGCTTGACTACCTAAGTGATCAAGTACATATGTTTTATGGAGTTGCAGGAGCTTATGGGATAGTTAGTCATCCATTTTCAGTTAGAGACGGTATTAATATCTTCTTAGATGGTTATATACCTTCTGAAAACATGCGATTCAGACCAGAACCGATAATCTTTAAAAAAGCAAGTTTTGAGGATAGAACCACTTCACATCGATTGGCTATAAAATTTGGGGATATGACAAAAGAATTTGACTCTTTTAGTTTATCGGTGAAAGGTGGAGAACTGTTTAAAGGAGAAGTTGTTGGGATTATAGGGCCAAATGGTATAGGAAAAACAACTTTTGTAAAAATGTTAGCAAATGTTTTGGAACCAACAACAATATCAGAAAAAATTCAACTCTTGACAAATATTTCATATGAAGGAGATGTACACGAAAAAGATATAAAAACAGATTTGCGAATACTTGTAAGTCATAAACCACAATATTTGTATACAGAATCTGAAGAAATTGTTGAAGAATATCTGCGAGACATAAATCCTGTAATATTATCCAGTGCTTGGCATAAAAGTGAAATTTTAACACCATTAAACATTACAAGGCTACTTGATTCAAAACTCAATAGTTTATCAGGAGGAGAACTTCAGAGAGTTGCTATTACAGCTTGTTTAGCAAGAAAATCTCATCTGTATTTGCTTGATGAACCATCAGCGTATATCTCGTCAGAAGATCGTGTTACAGTTGCTAAAGTTATCAAAAGAGTAACTAACCATTATGAAATGCCAGCAATAGTTGTAGAACACGATGTAATGATGTTAAATTTCCTGAGTGATAGATTAATAGTTTTTGGAGGAAAGTCAGGAATAAGTGGAAGAAGTTCTAGAATAATATCATTACAGGTAGGAATGAATGAATTTCTTAGAAAAATGGGTATAACATTTCGCCAAGATCCAAAAACATTACGTCCCAGAGTAAACAAAAAAGATTCACAGCGAGATAAAAAACAAAAAGCTGAAGGAAAATATTTTGTTATCGCATAAATTACTCTAATCTAAAGGAAGGATACTTTTGCCATGTTCTGTTGAGGTATTACGATCTATTCTTTAAATGTTCAAACCATTCAGGAAGTTTGATTTTATCTAGTGGAACACTTTCTCCTGGGAGATATGGTTTAATATCTAATACTGGTGTTCCATCTATTGCATCAATTCGATCTATGTATAATCTATTGTTTTTGACTTTAACTAGTTCAACCTTAGTTAATCCAATTGGGTTAGGTCTTGAAGGACTACGACAAGAAAATGCTCCTGTTTCAACTGGTTTTTCTAGTTTTGGGGGAGTTACCAATAATTGAGTTCTATCTTGTGGATTATCTCTCAAAGAAATCCACCATATAACAAAAACATGACTAAATTTCTCAATATGCCTTAAACCAGCGACAAATGGTTGAAATATTTCAACATAGCAAGCATCTTGCTCTATTCTTATTACACCGATTTGGTGAACGCCAAAAGAAGCCATTGTAATCATAAGCTGTAGGGTGACATAACATTTGAAGTTTTCTCTTAATACTATGTTAACAAAAAACAACTTAAATCATAAGCTTTAAAATTCAACGTTTAAATAGCCATTAACTACCTAGCGAGATGTCCAATTGGGAATCGTTGGTGATTGTATGACAAAGAGTATGTACAAATATATAGGAGAATTCTGGAGAAATAATAACAGCCCAGAATTTAAAGAATTGATGCGTTCTCGTATCATTCAATGGCGTAGGGAAGAGACTATTCAAAGAGTTGAACGCCCAACAAGAATAGATAGAGCTCGTTCTTTAGGATATAAAGCTAAGCAAGGTTATGTTGTCATTAGATCTAGGGTTAGAAAAGGTGGTCGCAGAAAAAAACGCCCAGTCAGAGGTAGAAAAAGTAGAAACATGGGTGTAAACAAAATAACTCCAAAGAAGAGCATCAAACTCATTGCTGAAGAAAGAGCAGCAAGAAAATATTCTAACCTTGAAGTACTAAATAGTTATTGGGTAGGTCAAGATGGGCGACACAAGTGGTTTGAAATAATTATGATTGACCCACAACATCCTGCTGTTGCAAGAGATCCACGAACAAGCTGGATATCAACATATGAATACCGAGGAGACAAGAAAGTTTACCTTAAGAATCCTACACATAGAGGAAGAGTTCATCGTGGATTAACAAGCTCAGGTAAAAAAATGAGAGGTCAACGAAAGAAAGGGATTGGAACTGAGAAAAATCGTCCTTCACTCCGAAGACATAATCGTAGAGGAAATTAAACTCCTCAGTTTTCCAACTTTTTTATCTTGGTGTTATTAACAAATGAGTGTAACTATATCTAGAATTACAGTAACTTTCACTATTCACGCAACAGAGGATATGAATAATAATTTACTTGCTCTGTACTCTTTAATCCCAGAAAAAGCCTTAGAAGAGTGTGAATGCATAGAAGACCAGCTTGAAGGAGGGTATGGAAATAGCATTGGTTTTATCCAATATTCTACTAGACATAAAAAAAATATCAACTTAATTATGAAAAACATTTCAAAAAAATTATCACTTGAAGAAAAAAAGAACTTGTGTTTAGATTTCAAAAATCGGTTTGAACAGGAGAGAAAAACCTTTTACATTCGCTTTGATAAGGACAAAGCCTTTCAAAATCGATTCGTTATAACTAATTCCTCAAATGCTATAAAAGTTATAATAAAACTTAATAGTTATTCAAAGGATTTAGACTTTAAAACCTTTTTAGCTGACCAAAACATCATTGTTTATTGAATTTAAGCATAAAAAAGAAAAATTTAAAACACGTACCTCATAAAGCATTCAGAGGTTAAAAGGATGGATCGTGAAATTTGTTAATTGTGGAAGGTCTGTTCTAAAACGATCCATAAATTGCAATAATCATTTTTGTAGGATTTCTTCTAGGAGATGAAAATGATGGATGAAAACGAAGTTTTCAAACCAGTAAAAAACATGCCAAATTTCGCTAAAGAAGAAGAGAAGATATTAGATTTCTGGGAGAAAAAAGATATCTTTGGTAAAGCTCAAGAAATAAATAAAGGTAAAAAAATCTTCCGCTGGTTGGAGGGTCCACCAACAGCTAATGGTCTCCCTCACATGGGTCATGTTCTTACTCGAGCTATTAAAGATGTCTTCCTCCGTTATAAATTGATGACTGGTCATAATGTCGTCCCACGTAAAGCGGGGTGGGATTGCCACGGATTACCCATTGAAAGAGAAGTTGAGAAAGATTTAGGAATTAAGAATAAGCAAGAAATCGAAAATTATGGAATAAAGGAATTCAACCTAAAATGCAAAGAATCAGTTTTCAAGTATTTAACTGAATGGGAAAAAATGTCAAAAAGAGTGGGTTTCTGGGTTGATTTGGATCACCCCTATATTACTATGGATGAGACTTATATCGAATCTGTTTGGTGGTCTCTTAAGCAAATCTGGGATAAAGGGTTAATATATTTAGGACACAAAGTTGTTCCTTATTGTACACGTTGTGGAACCCCTCTTTCTACACATGAAGCAGGTCAAGGTATGAGAGAAACTACTGATCCTTCTGTTTACATTAAATTTAAATCTCTAGATTTTGAAGATACATATTTTCTTGTTTGGACAACCACTCCATGGACATTAATCAGCAATATTTGCCTTTCTGTTCATCCCGATATTGATTATATTACAGTAGAATATGGTGGAGAAAAACTAATTTTAGCTGAAATCATTGCACAAAGTTTACTTAAAGATTATAAAGTCATTAAAAAATTCAAAGGGAAAGATCTTGAAAATAAGCGTTATGAACAACTCTTCCCATTTATTAAGCCTAAAAATGACGCTTTTTATGTTACACTAGCTGATTATGTAACTACAATCGATGGAAGTGGAATTGTACATTCTGCTCCAGCTTTTGGTGAAGATGATGCTGAGACGGGAAGAAAATATGGATTACCAACTATCAATCCTGTATTAGAAGATGGTTCTTTTGATGAAAGAATAGTTGATTTTGCTGGATTACACGTTAAGAAAGCAGATCCCAAAATAATACAGAATCTGAAAGATAGGGGTTTATTGTTTAAACAAGCAAAATATAAACATACATACCCATTTTGTCCCCGATGTGATAGCCCTCTTCTTTACTATTCAACGCCTACTTGGTACATCAAAATGACCGAAATGCGCGAAAAGTTATTATCAAATAATGAACAAATTAAGTGGAAACCCGAACACCTTAAACATGGACGCTTTGGTAATTTTATTGATGGTGTTCGTGATTGGGCTCTTTCGCGTAATCGTTACTGGGGAACACCTTTACCTATTTGGGAATGCCCTAACGGTCATATAACATTCGTGGGAAGTCAAAACGAATTAGCAGATTTCTATGGAAAACCATTTAGTGAGGATTTCAGTCTGCATCGTCCTTGGGTTGATGAGATTACTTTCAAATGCCCAAAATGCGAAAAAACAGCTTCTAGAGTCCCTTATGTCATTGATTGTTGGTATGATTCCGGATCTGCCCCATTCGCTCAATATCACTATCCTTTTGAAAACAAAGAATTGTTTGAAGAACATTTCCCTTTTGATTTTATTACAGAAGCTATGGATCAGACAAGAGGGTGGTTCTATACTTTATTAGCTATTAGCACCGTTCTTTTCGATAGACCTGCCTACCTTAGTTGCCTTACTATGGGACTTGTTCTCGATGAAAAAGGTTTGAAAATGAGTAAAAGCAAAGGAAACTATGTAGCACCGGATGAAATATTCAATATTCATGGTGCGGATGCAGTACGATGGTACTTACTCTCCAACCCTACTTGGTCAAATACTCGTTTTTCTGAAAGGTTAGTCCAAGAAGCATTTAAGAAATTCATTCTTACTTTATGGAATTCTTATTACTTTTTTGTACAGAACGCTAACATAGATCAATTTAATCCCAAGACATTCATCATTCCATTGAAAGAGAGACCTGAGCTTGATCGTTGGATAATATCAGAACTAAATTACTTAATCCAGTTAAACTATAAATCTTTGAATAACTTTTCAGTTCATCTATCGATTCAAGCGTTTGAGAAATTTGTTTTAGATAAGTTTTCAAACTGGTATTTACGTCAATCAAGAAGAAGATTCTGGAGAGAAGATTTAGATAACGATAAAAAATCTGCTCTTATAACAACTTATGAGGTTTTGGTTACTCTAACTAAACTTCTAGCTCCATTTAGTCCGTTTATTTCTGAACAGCTCTATCAGAATCTAGCTCGCCAAGTCGATATTTCTCTACCAAAGAGTGTTCATTTATGTGATTATCCAAAATTCAAACAGAAAAATATTCAAGAACAACTATCAACTGATATGAACATTATTCTTGCATTAGTAACAGCTGGTAGGAGCTTAAGAATCAATGCTAATATAAAAATGCGCCAACCCCTATCCGAATTAGTTGTTATAACTCCAATTGGAAAAGAAGAAATATTATACAAATATCAATCAGTCTTACGTGATGAATTGAATGTCAAAGAGGTCATCATAGAAGAAAGTTCAGAAGAACTCGTTAGTTACATTATAAAACCGAATTTCAAAGTTTTAGCTAAGAAAGTAAGAGGAGTAATAAATAAAATCAAAGTATATCTAGAGAGCCTAAACTCAAATATTTCAAGAGATTATGTCCTAAAAATAATTGCTGGTGAAAGCTTCAAAATAGAGGTAGAAGGAAACATATACGAATTATCTCCAGAAGATATAATATACCAAATTAAAGTTTC
>JAUVXQ010000117.1 GCA_030603505.1 Candidatus Heimdallarchaeota archaeon
TCGATGTCTTTGAAGCCGATTTGCCATTTGATGGTACTTATTACATGCATGATGTTGATATTGTCGTTTATGATGAATTCAACTTTGAACACAACTCCACTTGGTGGACATATATTTATGATGAAAGGTATGTAATTCCTGATTGGCCTTCATGGATAGAAGGACCAGACTACATCGAAATAAGAGAAAATGAAGATCTTGAGGTAATGTTTAGAATTAACTCTGATACTTCTTGGGAACTTGAAATACTCAAAGACGAGGGATTTGGTTTCTTACCATATAATTATTTTGGTGGTTATAAAACAAATGATATTACATTATGGGATTTTGAACTAACTGTAGGAGACTATCACTACAAACTTCTAATGACAGATGTTGTTGATGTAACTTCTGAAATAATCTTACATGTTCATGTTAATCCAGCTGATGCTCCAGTGATAATGGGTCCAACAGGAGATTATTACTATGATGTGGGAACTGGTGAATCTCTCTTATATCAACTCAAAGACAATAATCCTACTCACTACAAGGTGTGGATAGATGATTATGTAATCCAAACCGATGATTATTATGATGGTGAATGGATATCAATTGATCTAGATTCCTACATATTTACAAATGGGACTTATCATCTGATGTTAGAAGCATTTGACAATGATGGTCACAGGACTGAAATACACCTAAAAATATTTGCTCTCGGTGACACCATTATAACCACAACTACAACAACAACTTCACCTACGGAAACAACAGAAACAACAGAAACAACAGAAACAGAGGATACACGAACCACACTAGGAATAGATTCACCAAATGCACTTATTGCCTTATTAAGTATTCTCAGTGTTTCAGGACTTGCAATAATACTCAAACGTAGAAGGTAAAATCCTTCTTAATTTTTTCTTTCTTTTTCTATATATTCTTTTAATTCTGTTCTATCAATTACACCTTTTGGTGTTATGTATCCTGTTATTAGATTTGGAGGAGTAATATCAAAAGCAGGATTCAGTGCAGGTGATGAGACATTAGCTATCAAGATTTCTTCCTTATTCATTCTTACATATTTAACTTCGTTCTCATCTCTATATTCAATTTCTACATCTTCAGCTGATTCTGAGTTATAATCAATTGTTGACCAAGGAAAAGCTGAATAAAATGGAATGTCATAATGTTTAGCAATTATAGCTAAGTTGAGTGTTCCTATTTTATTTACTATAGATCCATCTAACAAGCATCTGTCAGCACCTAAAATTACTTTCTTAATTCTACCTTCTGACATGAAGAGTGCTGCCATATTATCTGTTATAATGTGATGATTAATACCATTTTCTGAAAGTTCCCACGCTGTAATCTTTGCTCCCTGTAATCTTGGCCTTGTTTCATCGACAAAAACTATTAGGTTTTTTCCATTGTCATGAGCACAATGAATCGGTGCTAAAGCAGTACCATAATCGACAGTAGCTAATGCCCCAGCATGACAATGAGTGAGTATAGAATCGTTGTCTTCTATTATCTTTTCTCCTTCTATCCCTATCTGTTTACATTGTGTCAAAATTTCTTCTGTTATGTTTTTAGCACTTTTAAGAGTTTTTTCTATTGAATAATTGGATTCAATAGCTACATCCAAAACTTGTCTCGCACAATTCTCTAAATCTACAGCTGTTGGACGGGTTATAATCAATTCATTATATTTCTCTTTGATAACATTGAACCTTTTTTCAGGGGGAAAACCAAGAGTTTCTTTAACCGCTAAAACCATTCCATAAGCGGCTGTAACACCAATAGATGGAGCACCTCGCACCACCATTGTTTTAATTGCATCATAAACTTCAAATAAAGTAGAAAGATTGGTGAAAGATATTTCAAAAGGTATTAATCGTTGATCAATTAGACGTATTTCCTGTGTTGTGTCAATCCATTCTACGGCGCGCACATTCTCTAAACCTAAGCTTTCGATTCGCACAAAAAAAGAAGCACTTTATAACTCTTAAATATTCTCCCAATAAAAAAGTGGAGAGTTAGCCTTCCATTAGTTCAGCTATAACATCTCTTATTGTTTTTACCATTATGGGAGAGTGTGTGTCATGGTTGGTTCTCAAATTCCTGTAAATAACATTGGGTATCATATTAGCAATTTTATTTGTTTTTTGAATATTGTGCATCTTGTCTTCTTCTGCACCTACAAGTAATGTTCGACTAGAGATTTCTGGAAAAAGTCTCCAGTATCGTTTTCTACAAATAGGATTACCGACTTTTTTCCATTTTTTAGCGTTCGCTTCCATCAACACTCTTGTATATTTTGCAGCTTGTTCTGGTGATTCACTTTTTTTATTTATCCAGTAAATCAAAATTGGCTTAATTGGTTCAAACAGAAAAGTAGGAATAATGGGAACAAAGTATCTTGTTCCTTTAGGAAGTTCAAGCATTGGAGGAGGAGCTACTAAAATAGAAAGAAAAGGGTCGTATTTTTTAGTTGATAAACCATCAGCAATGACAATTGCACCAAAACATGATCCAAATAGAATGAGTTTATTTTCTTCTATTTCTAATTGAGAGAGAACTTCTTGAACGTCTAGAGACATTCTATCCATTGTATGTTTAGTTTTTTTAGGTAAACGACTAGAAGCTTTTTCTCTAGTTTCAAGATAGATAATATTAAAATGCTTCAGAGCTTCTAGAAGAAAATCATCCCACCCTAGAACTACTGAACCCCAACCTGAAATGACAAAAAGTGTGAAACCATTTTGCCTATTCTTTTCAAAATTGTGCTCTAAAATTCTCAAATCTGAACCATCAGACATAGTTAAAAAACGCTCATATGATATTTTCTCGAATTCCGCTATAGTTTCGATTAAATATTTACTTTTATTTTGTTCAGAACTCATTAAGAAAAATGAAAATAGGTTTTTTATAAATTTTAACCTTTCTATTATTTATCTTTGTAGAATTTGCTATCTATAGCCAAAGCACATGCAAGACCAAAAATAGGGTCCATAGGTTGGTATACTGTTACTTTGTAAGTATCTCTTATTCTGAAAAACTTCCTATCAAGAGTGAAACCGACAACCCCTTGATGGTTTCTAGCAGTAAAATTCCAACCCACAATATCAGATGCTTCATAAATATCTCCAGCAAGATGAACAGTGAATTTTATTCCACAGAATCTGATGATTGGGAATTCAATCTCACCTACTAGGTTTTGTCCCATAGTTATTTTCCAACGATTTTGAAAAAAGTAGTTCGATTTCAATTTTGCAACAACTAGTCCTGCCATATCTTTGATCAATAAAGTGGGTGTGAAAGAGAAAAACACTCTAGTTGCCTGATAGATTTTTTGATCAGTTGCTTCGTCAAAAATGTCAAATGACTTTCGAAAGAAAGTGAAAAACCTTTCCCTAACTTTGAAACTGTATGGACTACTATCTTGAATATCTTGAGCCATAAATTAACATAAATATTTCCAAATAAAAAGCTTTAGTGAGATGCAATAAAATTGGAACAAACAATGGTGCTTATTAAAATAGTGAAGGTTCCGCCCAAACTCCTTCATTTGAGAGGAAAAAGATAACGTCTCCATGGGAATTAGTGAAAATTAGACGGTGGAAATCTGTAGAATAATCTGAAAGAAATCCTCTATTTTCGGAATAAACTACAGACTGAAAGATAATATAAGTAATATCTCTATTTGTATCATTAAATATTTCATCTATGACGTTGAAAATGGGTCCAAAATCGAAAGGAGCAGTACCTAATTCTTCAAAGTTTGAGGATATATTAAAGTCATAAGTTTCATTTGTATAACCGAAGTAATTAATGTTAGAGCTTTCTGCATAGATTTCTTCTATCCAGTTCTTGTAAATTGTAGAATTGGGTGTAACTCCTATAATCGTCCCATTGTAGATAAGTTTGTTCCTTTTGAGCAAGATAGAAGTATCCATATCATAAGCTGCTGATTTACGTTCTTCAGCTAGAGTCATCATTCTTGATATATTCACAATAGCATATTCCATAAAATCTTCATATACTGTTCTATTCAAACCATCGAAAAAAGACGAATTAACGCTTATATCCTCTACTCCTAGTAGAATATCACGTTTAATTGGGTTATCCGTGTTTCTATAGATATCATATTTAAAATACAAATCTGGGAACACGTAAATATTGAGAAGAGACAAAGTAAGAGTGATGATAATCACTGAAATTGTCCCAATTAGTACCGCGTCTTTTTTCATTCTACCTTCTATTGAATTCAATCATTCTTAAAAATATCCATTTTTACTTTTCTTTCGAGGTAGACCAAAGAACTTTTTAAGTGAATAAATAAATTTTTTCAGTGATTCAATGGTTAATATAACATTCATTAAACTGGGTAATATAACTCTTACAACTCTAGTAGATATTATGCTAGACGAACGTGCAAGTCGAACAGATATCAACTGTAAAGTTATTTCATCTTCGACTAAATTGAAAGAAACAAATGCTCAAGAATTAATAGATTTGTTGGAACATATTCCTACAGACTTAGTTATTGCTGTTTCACCAAATGCAAATCTTGAAGGACCTAAATTCTTGGTTGAAAAATTAAAAGGAAAATATCCTTTAATCGTTATCTCAGACGAAGCAGACAAAGAATTACGCGCATCATGGAAAGAAGCGGGAATTGGCTACATGATAGCTCCCTTTGATCCCATGATAGGAGCTAAGAAAGATTTCTTAGACCCTTC
>JAUVXQ010000122.1 GCA_030603505.1 Candidatus Heimdallarchaeota archaeon
TATTACCCATTTACCCTTGAAATTCTCCAAACAGTTTTCATTCCCGTCTTTATCCGGCAAACAAAAGGTTGGTGCAGAATCTCCTATATTAACTTTTAACATTCATAATTACCTCAATTTTTTCCTTAAAATTTCTATTACTTTATTTTCTTATTATCTCCTAAAATGACATCTAATAAACATAAACCAGCAAAAAGTATTAAGTTAATGATTAACATTCTAAGAAAAAAACTACCAATTTGATAACTAAGTATAATGATTCTGTAAAAACAAAAGTAAGAAGAAACTACTTCCCATATAATTGCTTAAGCAAAATTTCTCTAGCTATTGATTGAAAAGCTCTTTTAACGCCAATCCCTTTTGTAGCTATTGTTTCATAAACAGGAAACCCATCAAGACCAAGTCCTGATAGCATTTCAGGTCGAGTAAGAGCACCTGGAACATCCCTTTTATTCAAAGTCACAACAATGGGAACTTCTTTTCCAAAACTATCTCCTAAGAAATCTTTGAGTTCATCAACGGATTCTTGATTATATTTCTGCATTTCTGGAGTGGAATCTAGCATAAGAATGATTCCATCAACGCCACGTAAGATAACTTTTCTTTGACTTTTGTGTCTAGTCTGTCCTGCAACTGTATAGGCATCAAGAATAACTCGTCCAGAAGCTGAAAATGGGGTAAAATCGAAATAAAGTGTTCTACCTGTAGGATCTGCGATTGATGTAAAGCCACCTTTAGTTAAACCTTCGACTTGGTCGTAGAGCCATCGTAAACCTGTTGTTTTTCCACTAAGAGAAGGGCCATAGAAGACAATTTTTAAGTGAATTCGACCTTGACTATCCTTTCGCAATGTTTGGAAACCTCATTTTGTGCTATTTATAAGGGAATTTATATGCGTTATATGTTTTTCTATCTATTTCTACGGTTAATTCTTTTCGTGTTGAATAAAAAAACTATTGGTTGGTGTAAATCTTATCCTTAAGAATACTTTATTTGCTACTAAATAATTATCTTCTTGGATGCCTGTCAGGGTGTTTGTCTGAGTAATATTTAAGCAAATCTCTGAAACCAAAATCAAGGCTTGTATGTTGTGCTTCTTTCAATTGTTGCTCGACCATGTAGATTTTTTGTGTTGTTTTCTCTCTTCTTGAGAAATAAACTTCTGGAGTAATACTTCGATCATTAAAAGCTTTAATTAGTTCACGTAGTGTATCTTTAGCAGCTTTCAATTCAATCTTTAGATTCATTACTTCTTCAGATTCAACTTGTCGTCTAGGTTCAATAGGTCGTTCTCTGAGTTGCTGTGTAGAGGGTGAAAAAGGTATTTCCTTCAAATCCTTAATACGTTTATCGAGCTTGTCTTTTAGATGACTAAAGTTTAGAGTGGCATGGTAATTTTCCATCATATAAGGATCTGTAACAATATAATTTTCATTTTCGTTAAAGAGTATACCAAAAATGAATTTGAGTTTAGTAATGATGTCATCTGGACATTTTATTTTGATTAATTTCTTTTCAGACATGTTGATGAATAATTGATTACCAGTGAAAATGTTACTCTTAGAATCAACATCTTTAATCATAGAAATAGGAACAGATTTAGCTTTTCTATTGATTAGTTTTGATCTAGGTAAAAAATACATTTTCTTATTAGTTATAAACAGAGTACCAACTTTCTTGCGTTTATCTGATGGAAAGGCCATTTTAATATTTGGAAAAGCAGCAATCTTGAGTTCATATGTTTCAGGTTCGAATTTCTCAATAACATTATCAAATAATTCTGAATACAATTTTAGTTCTTTTACTTTTACTTCTATGTCTTCTAGCTCATTCAAAGGATCACTAAGATAATCAGTGAGAATGTTGAAGTAACTTAATGCATGAGTTTTTATGATTTTGAGAGTCTTATCGATTCCCCTTAATTTACTGACGGAAATGTTTTGATTGAAGATAAGAGTTCTAGCATCTTGATATATGTGTTGACTAACTTTGTCTAGGATTTCTGATGCTCTTTGAATTATTTCATAAAAGAGATCTTGTATGCGTAATAAGTTACCTTCAATGTTTGGATAAAGCCCAAAACGTTCTCTACGCATATGTTTTGCATGGGTTACAATTTCCGAGTACTTATTAGCAAAAGCTTTGATAGCATCTAAACCTGTGCTTAACAAATTAACATTACTGCTAAATTCCTCAGTAAGACCATCGATTTTTCTCTTTGAATCTTTGATTTTAATAGATGAACACATTGGGCATCTTTTCAAAGTTTTCTCAGCAGTTAGATGGTTTATTTTCCCACAAATTTCACACTTATTTCCAATACTTATATGCGCACACTCGTTACAATATGTACAATCAGTTTTCTCAGAAACAATACAACTAGTGCAAAACGTGCCACCACAATCTTCACAATAATATAGATAATCATTATATTGATAGCACTTCAAGCATTTTTTATTCGAATCATATCCCAATTTTAGTCTCACGCTCGTATTGTTTGTGATTCCACATCGTTGATACAAAAGTATTCAACGAGTGATACTATCGTCTAAATGTAGTCTCATAAGCACAGATTCTTACATCTAGTAATTCTATTTCATATAAAATAAGGTCTTATTTGAAAATAAGTGATTGTAATATGAGGATATTTTCCTAACAATGCTAAAAAAAATTGTTTTTTTTGCTTTACAATCTAAAGCAAACATTTTAGGTATGCTTTAAACGAAAAATAAATGAAGGGTGAAACTAAATAAATAATACCTAAGTGAGAGTATATTACAGTGAATGAAGGTGTGCTAAAAGGGATGGAAGACAAGAAATCATCAGACTTTCTTTGGAAGATTGTGCTCTGCGGTACAAGTTTCGTAGGCAAAACAACAGTAAGAAAAAGAGCTATGGGAGAACATTTTGCGGAAGAGTACATTTCAACCGTAGGAGCCGATTTTTCTTCATATAAATTAAAACTTGGCGATTTGACAATAGGATTTCAAGTATGGGACTTAGCTGGACAAGATAAGTACAAGTATATTCGCTCAAGTTTTTATGGAGGAGCAACAGGATGCTTTTTAGTTTTTGATGTTACAAATCCAAAATCCCTGAAGGATTTATCCTCTTGGGTGGACGAAGCAATTAGATACTCAAATGGAACCATTGAGATTTTTGTGATTTGTGCGAATAAAATTGATTTGAAAGATAATCGAGAAATAACAAAGGATATGGGAGAAAAGTATGCCTTAGCACTAAGAGAAAGCTCTGGTCTTCAATGCGTGTATATTGAAACATCTGCACTAACTGGAGAAAACATTGACGTAGCTTTTGATTTAATGGCAAAGTGTTTGCTTGAGCGTGAAGGCATTAGCCCTGTAAGGACTAAAGAAGACATTATTGAGGTAGCTGACGAAAGGTCTGCAAGTGTTACCGAACCTCAAATAGAAGGATCTGAACCACAAGCTGCTGAAAGTATTCTTGAGACAACTACTACTAAAGTAGTTGATACTATACCATCGACAAGTAAATCAATAATCATAGATGAAGACAGTGGAGAAGCAACAGAGAAATTAATCGCAGAAGTAATGGCTGTTCTCGGTGAAACTGATGAGATAATTATTGGTCGAGAAAAAACAAAAGATGGAGAACGAGCAATAACAGTTACTAGGGATGAAATTACAGAACGCGTTGTAGAAGATGAACAAGCTCCTGATATTAGCAACGAACTTGAACGAGTTCTGGGACAAATAAATATCAAACTTGACAGTTTAACTGATCGATTAAAAGGTCTAGAAGAAGAAATTTCCCATGTAAAACCTGATGAATTAGTAGCAGAACCAGAAGAGGAAATAGAAGACATTAGTGACATGAGAGATGAATTAGATATAATCACTCAAGAAACACCTATAGAGAAAATTGTCGAAGAAGTAAGTTCTGAACCTGAAGTCGAAACAGCTATGCCGGAACCTTTGATTCCCATTGTAGATGAACCAGAAAAAAAGAAATTAGATGAGGATCAGAAGGTTTTGGAAAGCCTTGTAGACACACTACCCCTTCACCCTAAACCTATTGAATCTTTAGAAACACAAGAAGAAATTGAAGAGGAAATAGAATCTGAAGAAGATATAGTGGAAGAAATATCGGAACCAGATTCAATAGACGAAGACTCATCAATTAGATCCTTAATTGATATACCCGACGACGAACTTGTTGAAATACCTGATGAAGAACCCTATCTATCAATTGAGGGAGAAGATGAGGACGAAGAACTTGAGGATGAATTCAGCTCAGATGATAGTATTATAGGAACTGAATTATCTAGTGCAATGATTACAGAGCTAAAGGACATGTCAGAGGATGAAGAAGAACAAATAGAAACAACACTGACACAACCGGTCCAAGTTGATACAATCGAGAAGAAAAATCATTGCCCAATATGTGGAGAAGAAACAAAATACATTAGACAATATAATAAATACTATTGT
>JAUVXQ010000110.1 GCA_030603505.1 Candidatus Heimdallarchaeota archaeon
ATTAAGTGTTGAGACTTTGTCACCAGATGTTGAATATATGCCCTTACTTGCAGGTTTTGCAAAAGCTGTTGAAATTCAATTTAATAAATTCAAAGAAATCAATGAATATACTCTTAAATTAAGAGATAAGTTGATGTATGGACTTCAAACAACAATTCCAAGAGTTGAAATAAACGGTCCTGAAGGCCATCATCGAGCTCCTGACAATGTAAATTTAAGCTTTTTAGGTTGTGAAGGAGAAGCGTTAACATTAGAATCGAGTATGAATGGTATATTTGCTTCAAGTGGAAGCGCATGTACCAGCCGAATATTAATGCCTAGCCATATATTAACTGCAATTGGAAGAAAACCTGAAGAAGCTCATGGTAGTTTTCTCATGAAATTAACAAGACTAAATACAGAAGAAGAAGTTAATTACACATTAGAAACCTTACCAAAAGTTATCAAGCGTATTCGTTCGATTACAGGAGGTATAGATCTTTAGTGAGATGGAAAAATGTCGAGTAGAATACCGTTACCCTACGCTCCACGCGTTTTAGAGTTGTTTAGAAACCCTCAAAATATGGGACATATGGAAGATGCAACTGTCGCTGCAACTGCAGGAAGTCCTGCTTGTGGTGATGTGATTGTTATCTACCTTAAGATAAATGATGAAACTGAAAGTGTTATAAAATCAAGTTTTGAGAGCTATGGTTGTGCATCAAATATCGCAGCTTCTAGCCAGTTGACAATACTTATCGGGAAAAAACCATTGAAAGAAGCTTGGGAAATAACATGGAAACAAGTTTCAGACAAGTTAGGAAAGCTACCAAAAATAAAAACTCATTGTGGAAGCCTAGCTGTCGGTGGTTTAAGGCGTGCGATAAGAAAATACTATTCAGAAGTAAACAAAAAGAAACCTGATTGGCTACCTGAAGAAATTACAAAAGACGAAAAACACGCTCTTGAAGAGGAAGCATTAGCAGAGAAACTGAAGAAAAAATATATCATGTAAATTTGGTTATCTTATAACAATATCTTTTTATTTTTCTGAATTCTCTCTTGATTGAAATGAGTCGAAATATTCCTATTAAAGTAGAGAGAAGAGAAGATACCTCAAATTATTATGCTGAAAGCATCCAACTCGTACACTCGATGGCTGGATTCAAATTGATTATCTTTCGAGATAGAGCTGAATATGCTGAAGAAGCACGAATAGGACCAGAAGCTTTAATTCCTAGATCGATCACAAAAGAAATTATTGCAGAAGTAAGTTTTTCACCTCAACAGCTGAAGATTATGAACAAAGTCATAGAAGAACAAATTAAAAACTATGAGAGCAGATTTGGAACTATTACAATTCCAGACAAAACTCCAAAAAAAGATAATTCAACAGCTACTTTTGTTTAGTTGATTGCTTATCATCTATTTTTGAATTTCTTCGATTGTTTGTAATAATTCATCTAAACTAAATGGTTTTCGCAAAAAGTATGGAATCCCCAAATCCGTAATTTCTTTCTTTGTAATTCTATCATCAGCAGTAGCTATTATAATCTGATTCTTAATATCTGGTGCAATTTCTAATAGTTTTCGTACAACTTCAATACCAGATTTTTCTGGAATACGGATGTCTATTATAAATACAATATCATGAATTTTCTCTTTGAATTGTTCTATTTTTTCTATAGCAGTTTTTCCACTCGAGACAACTCCTTCAACTTCTATTCCTTCTCTATCAAAAAGCATCGTATAGAGGTTAGAAATGTCGGATTCATCTTCTATAATGTATATCTTTTTCATAATTTAGATCTATGATTACAATCGCTATTAAAAACATTGAAGCGTGTTTATTAAGTATTTCGTCATCTCTCATCTGCAAGATAAAAAACCAATAATGTTATTTAAAACTAATAAAACAGAAAAGAAATATTTGTATGACAGCCATCTACCTGAAAATTATTTTGTCTCCTTGTCAACTAAGGAAAGAGAGGGAAAAAGCTGGAGTATATAGGAAAAAAAGTATCCAGAGATAACCTTCTACGAAAGATTCGGTTTTACAGCAAGGAGACTTAATATTTCATAAATATGCATAAGATATTTAAGTAAAGAAATAATAATATGAACCATGCGGTTTAGAAAAGGAAAAATCTACTTTTTCCTATATTTAACAACATCAGCGTTTCTTGTATGTTTGACGAATGTTTTAGCTGACCAACCACCACCCATCCAACCATCACCACCCTTTTGGTTCAATGTAGGACCAAATCAGTTTGAGAGCCAATCATTTACAAGCACAAGAAATTTTTCCTTAATTCAATTAAATATTAAAGTTGAGTTTGGAGGACCTGTCTCCGTTTTCATTCTAGATCAAGCTTCATATACGTCATGGATACCAGAGAATGAAGAGGAAGATTGGACTGAAGTATTTGCTAAGGTAGGAGGACAGAATATAACAGGAAAAAGTACAATAGAAGGACAACTTGGACCACCCGGTGATTATGAGTTGATAGTAGATAATCGTCAAAATAGTGATAATGCAGGAGTAAATATTGATATTGTTGTTACTCTTCCTGGTTACTCAGCGCTTCTATCATTCCTAGCGTTAATACCTTTAGTGATTTTTTTAAAGAAAAAGAAGATAAAAAAGAGTATTAGATAGAAATTAGGGACTTGTAAGGTTGATAAGTTAATTCCAAACGTTAGAAACAGTTAAAAAATGCAGCTCTATTTTAAAATATAAACTATGATGTGATATTATGGCTATTCTACCAGACCATGAAGCTGTAAATTATAGGTACGATGTTCAATCTATGATTAAACATCCCGATCTTAAAAGAGATGACAAGAACAGAATCCGTGATCATATTAACAAAGACTGCATTGGGGATTGTTTACTTGTAATAGGGATGTCTGGAATGATAAAAGTACACTTCCATACAGATGAACCAGAAAAGTTGCGCGATGTATTGGGGCAATATGGTGAATTTGAGAATTTTGATATTGAGGACATGAAAGAGCAATATGAAGAATTCAAAGCAAAACAAAAAGAGAATCAATGAAAAATGAGCACTCTATACCTAAAGAGTTCATTATGTCAATACTGTGGTTACTGTTGCTTCGATTGTAGTTTTCTAGGAGATAATGGTTGTACAGATTTGGAGTACAGCTCAAAAACTAGATGTGGATCCTTCCCTATAATTTTTGGTAATTCTTCTAGAATGGGTTACAACAATCTGTATGAACTTTCTGATCCTGATTTGTATGAAAATCCAAATAAGATAAAGAGTTTCATTTTAGAATATCCAAAATGCTATCTAATTCAGAAAGAGCGATTTTTCAACGTTTTAAGATGGTTTGTTGATGATATAAATAAAAGTGATAAAAAGGTGCAATTTTTTGTGAGTTTCAACAAAGATAATCTTTATATCGAGTACAATCCTACCAAAAAGTTATAATCAGCTTTTTCATCAAATAATTAGATGGTTCAGAGATTTAGTCTATCTAGACGTTTGATTGTTATAACAGTTTTATCTTCTTTTCTACTTCTACTTTTGTTAATCTCATTTATTAGTATATCAACAGAGATTAGAATAGATCGTATATATGAGCAAGCTTCAGAGGATTATCTAGATACACAAATAATGAGCATGCACATTGCAAGCCATCAATTTGTACAATCAATTGATAACCTTATCGGAGGGATGAAAGTAGCTCTTAATAAAACAGTTAATGCAGTTCGGACTTCTCTTTTTTCAGATTCAGCATTCTCAACTTATGTAAGTAACATCTCGTTCTTTAACAATCAAGATTGTTACAGTTACATTGATGGATACATCAATTCAAGTGTGGATAGAATTAGTAACATCCTTTTTTATGATACCAATTCAGATGGAATAAATGATATGGAACTTCCTGGTGCAGCTCTCTTTGGTGATGTCAAATCTCAGTTAAATATTAGTGGGGAATACTATTTGCAAATCAATGCATCTATTCAAGGAACACTTTCTGAAGATGCACAAATATTTCTTTACGCATATGTGAATGAATCAAGTGTTCCAATAAAGTTTACAGACGAATATAAAACATTTTTTGGAGAAAATTTTGATAATACAATTTTAAGTGAATGGAGAAGTGATAATCCCACTCTCCCAATTACAATAGAAGATACTTTACATGAATTGCAACCTGAATATTTACAATCTTATTTTCTTATAATAGAACCCAGTAATAGTTCGTTAACAATTTCAAAAATATCAGAAAAATCTAGAATTGATGGTTGTGTGAATGGTTCTTTGGATGGTTATTACAAAGGAACTATTCAAGGAAATCTTAATGGTGAAATATCAGGTTATATCGATAAAAGACCTATGGAAATAAATTCGTTCTTCCCGCCCTTTCTTGCACCGTTTTTGGAATGGGTGTACTTTGCTACACCGAATTATATTCTTATCTTCCCAATTGCTCCTGATTATAGAATTGACTTAGGAGCAGGATTAGGATTAAGTGCGAATTTTGATTGGCTAAAAAGACCTTGGTATAGAGAAATTCTAGAACAAGAACAGGAAAAAGTTTTAGCTGGTGGCACTCCTAGCAACGAGAGTTATTTCTCAGATTTAGGAATAGATTACGTACACCAAAACTTGTTTATGTCGCTAGGACAGGCAGTTTACAATGAAACAGGAGCTTATGAGGGAATATTTGTTTTAGATTTCAACCTTGAATATATGATGGACGCTATAGATCTCGCTATAACAGAAGATGACTTTAATTTGATTGTTAATAATAATGGTGATATTCTCCTTTCACCAGAATATCTTAAAAATATATCTCGTACTCCTAAGGAAGTTTTTCCTACGGAGAATATTTACGATCTTAATAACTCTGATTTAGAAACAGCATTTTCTTATTCGAAACAAGGATACATTGGTAATG
>JAUVXQ010000154.1 GCA_030603505.1 Candidatus Heimdallarchaeota archaeon
GGAATATTCTTTTTCTCTCCCAATTTCCTCAGCTTTTGTAAGTAGCTCTTTGCCATATCCGCGGTGTTGCCATTGAATGTCTTCTTTTACTTTCGATTTCAAAGCAAGTGATTCACCATAAATATGGAGTTCTCTTACTAGAATTGTTGAGATATTTTGAAATTCAGGTCTATAAGAATCTTGACTTAGTTCTCTTAGCCTTAAGAAACCAATCAAAACATCATTTTTAACTTCTTCAAATGACAAAAAATGTTCTGTACCACCGCTAGCAACGAAACTTCTGTGGACATAAGCTATACTGGAAGCGTCAAAATCACCTTTTTCTTTATACAAATAATGCCCTATTTCTCTACAGCGTATACAACGACATTTCTTCCCTTCTTGATGCAAAATTCGTTGTGCATCAAGTCTTAAATCACTCTTGTTTGGACCAGCTGCGATTTGGTGAGCTGGAATATCTCTCAGTACACGTTTTATTCTAACATAAGGAGGTACAAGCTTTTTGATTTCTGATATTAATGAAGCAGTGTTCTCATTTGTTAAAGGCTCATATCTCCCACTTTTGTAATCATCATATAGTTTTGTGCCAGGTATTACCATTGTAGGATAAATTTTAATCTCATCTGGTTTATATTTTTCATCATTAAACAGAATATGAAATGCTTCTAAATCTCTCTTTAAATTCGATCCAGGTAAACCTGGCATCATATGTGCTGTTATTTTGAGACCTGAATCCTTGATTAATTGGAAAGCGTTTATCACTTCTTTTGAACCATGTCCCCTGTTCATTTTCTCAAAAACATCATCAAAAACAGTTTGAACGCCTATCTCTAATCTTGTAACTCCGTAGTTCAAGAGACTATCTATAGTTTCATTATCAATCTGATCAGGGCGAGTTTCAACAGTTAATCCCACACAACGATGTTTTGTAGTCTCATTTTTCTTATGAGCTTCTAGTATAGAACTTGCATCATCTTCATTAAGACCATCAAATAGTCTTTTAATAAACCACTCTTGGTAAGCTGATGGTTGATGAGTAAAGGTTCCTCCCATTACTATAACATCAACTTTTTCAGTAGAATGTCCTATAGCTTCCAGTTGCTTAACTCTATCTTGCACTTGAAGATAAGGATCATAATTATTTCTTATACCTCTCATCGCTGTAGGTTCATAACCGGTGTAGCTCTGAGGTTTGCCTTCTTCAGGTCCTCCAGGACACATAATGCATTGACCATGAGGGCACTCCCATGGACGAGTCATTGCTGCAACAACAGCCACTCCTGAAAGTGTTCTTACTTTTCTTATCATTAGAACAGGTAGAAGTTGTTCTTTTTCCTTATCATTGCAGATGAAAAGAATCTCACTGTTTTTTGGATAGGTTTTGAGATGATATTTTCTTGATACATTCCTTTTGATTTTATCAAGCTCTTCTGATGACTGTAATTCTTGTTCAATAAGCTGTTTTTTAATCTCTATTAGAGCTTGGCCTCTGTCATTCATATAATGACCAGAAAAATGAATAGGTAAAATATTATCTGCTTCTAACGCGTTTAGAGCCCATACTTGAAGGTTGACCCGCATATCTACCTAATTGAATTCTTCTAACATATTTATTACGAAGACTTCTTCTAGGAATAGCGCTATGTCTCTCTTTGGCAGTAACTTTAGGAGTTTGTTTTCTAACTTTTCCTGACTTTTGAAGCGATCCGTGACCCATGTAATCACCTTAAGTTAATATCTATTTTTTATGTCGTAAACCGCTTTAAAAACTTATAGTTCCAAGTTTGTTACTATATTTGAAAGAGATATCCGAAAAAATAATTGCAGATAATGAATTTACAAGAAGTAATTTTTGCAAGGAATTAATGCCTGAACAGATGGGATTTTCTTACACGACACTCTTGACCTAGTTTTTGGTTGGGGGTTCTGGCAGATTCTGGTTTAGAACCAGAAATCTGTTCCAAACTTTCGTTTGGTTCTGGGGATTATTCGGCTTTTAGGAGGTCTATCCAAAAGCCTAAAAGGGGTTCAAACCATTTAAAATGTCAACCAAGTTCCTTCACGCTCCATGGAAGGAGAGTGAGTATCGGATTGCTTTCGCACAACCTTCTGTCCAGTTTACATTTCCTTGCTTAAATATTTCTTGAAACCCTTTATCCACCAAATAAAGCTTACACGTATTATCTATTTAAACTTTTTTCTACTACTAACCTATATTAGCCATTATTTTCGATGTTTTTTTATTTTAAGGCCTTTTTACGTATTGATTCTCCTTTATTATTTCAAAAGATTCTTCTTATACTATTTTTGTACTTTCTTCTATTCTACTTCGAATCATTGAAATTATCTTAGTTCTATGATTTCATTCGTCGATTTAACCTCAATATTTACGCTTTTTCTTCCTAATTATCGTAATTCCTATAGAGCTAGAACTAATGGTTATAACAGAACATGCAAAAGCAAGAGGAGACTCTGACGTATTTGTGTTCAGAGGTAAAGAAACATTGTAACCAGCTTGATTTATGTAATCCACTGCTGATTGAAGATTATATGGATACTTTTGTACTCCGCTATAATAGTAATCTGTGTGATACATAGATACTGGAGAATCTGTCGTATTGTAAATTGAATTATGAAGAATTCCATTCATTTCTACTTTATCAATAATACTAGCAATTGCCTTTCTCATTGCAAGAGCTTTTGATATTCCTTCTTCAGTGCTTGGTTCATAATTTAGCTCCCCACCAAAATTAGGGTTGTTTAAATTGAAAGCGAGGAAGATAATTGAATTCTCTTTCGCATAATCAGTTAATATTTTATCACTTGAGATTGTGTTCTTAATAGAAGATGGATCTCTTCCAAAATCTCCAAAGTCAATTTCTATTCCAGCTTCCAAATCAAGACCTAAAGAGTAGGTGCTTGTATAAGTATTTGCCAGTATTTTATCGAATTGTAAATTTACAGGAGTACTAGGTAAAACACCGGTTTCGTGCCATTTTATAAATTTATCAAGTTCAAGATAATTTTCTGATACTGTTTCTTCAAAGTTTACTTGATATTTACCTGTACCAATCGGATTACTACTGTATTCGCTCCATTCACTAGACAGAACTATGTCAGCTATCGATGAGCTGATATTTAAATAGTGGTCAGGTAAGGGATAAACAGATAGATCTTCTAGAGCAAATGCGTATGGTTCATTTTGAATTGTAGTTGCGTTTCCATCTATGTAGATTTTTATATCTGTAGAATTAAGAATTTCATATCCTTTAATCCAGCTGTACATACCGTAATTAATGTT
>JAUVXQ010000047.1 GCA_030603505.1 Candidatus Heimdallarchaeota archaeon
GTAAAGAACTCCTATTAATAAAATATTCATTAGATTTAGGACTTGATTTTACTTCTTTTCTTTTAAAACTACCTGAAAAGGTAGAAGAGTGGAAAAAGAGGTATCTTTAGATCTCTCTTCTAACATGAAACACGTCTGTGAATATTCTATATCGTTATTTATGCGAACTGTTCGAGATCATTTGAATTTAAAACAATTATCTGATAAACATGAATGCTAGAAACGGAGAAACAGTTGTCAATTTCTATTAAGTAATTTTAACTAGTTTTTATCTGATTCCTCTCCTTCCTCTAAAATCTCTTCAAGAGATACAACAGGGTCTTTGAAGTATTCCTTTGAAATTATGTTTTTGTAATATTCTCTATTACTTTTGTTAATTACATAAGGAATTCTTTCTGCATCGTTGATAGTAGCTTTTTCAATCATTATTTCTAAAACTAGTTCCATGTATTTATAAATTAGTTTTTTGAGTTATTCAGATAAATCAATTTGATGTTTAATATCTATTATTTTTTATTAATAATATGAGATTAGAGGTCAACAGATAGTTTTATAAGAAATTCTTTTTGTCGAGGAAAAAATACGACTTAGTTTTGTAAGTGAAGTGAAAGAAGGAGATTTGATACGGAATTGGAAAGAGTTAGGAATAGAGAAAGAAGTAAGTCGAGAAAAATAGACGACTGAAATTATCTGCATCTAATGATGAAACAAGTTATTCTTTGTTTTGTATTTTTGCAAAAAAAGTGAAAGCAATTTTGTAAAGTATATATAATAATACAGGCATATATGAGAAATGAGAAGTGTTATCATAGATCAAGACGAAAGATTAATCGTACAAGGAGAAAAAATATTCATCCATACAAATCTCAAAATTATAGAAATAAAACTTTCAGATGTCAAAGATATACACTGGAAAGGTAGAGGGCAAATTGATACGACAACAATCTTTTCTTTATTGCGAAGAGGGATAATAATCTACTTCCATGAACCCTATGGGATGTTTGTTGGTTCAGCTCTTCCTTTGTCCTATTTTAGTTATTCTGGAAAGATACTCCTAAAGCAAAGTGAGCATTTCAACAGTAATGAAAAGAGGTTCAGTTTAGCACAAGAAATTGAAGAAGGAATAAAGCATAATACTCTATGGTTACTGCAAAAATACAAGGGTTTCAGTTATAATATTACAGACCAGATACAAGCGATTAAAGCGATTAATTTCAAAGATGTTTTGGATGTAGATCATCTGAAAATCAAAGAAGCTCACATGGCTACTCACTTTTACCAAGCTGTAGCTAGACTTTTCTTTTGGTGGAAATTCAAAAAACGTACAAGACGGCCACCAAAAGACCCTATTAGTGCGTTGATGTCATATGGAAATATAATACTTTATAGCAAACTTATTACAGAAGCTTATCGAACTTTTCTTCATCCTGGAATAGGTTACATACATGAACCAGAAGCTAATAAAGCAAGTTTAGCATATGATATTGCAGATATATTCAAACCTGTTATCGTCAATCAAACCATCTTTCATACTCTCAGTTTTTTTCTGCTCAAAGGGTCACACTTTCTAAAAAAAGGAGAAGCTGTATTATTGAATGCTCAGGGGAAAAGAATCTATCGTAAATTATTGATTAGACGGTTTGATTACCGAATTAAAGATCCCCAAACTCATTGTTCACACACTCTTTCAACTTATCTTACAAGGGAACTATATAAACTGAGAAAACATCTCACAAATAATTCCCCTTACAAAAGTTTCAAGGCTTGGTGGTAAAATTTGTTGTTAACTTTTAAGTCGTGTCTGTGATACGACTTATTTACCCACTATTTAAAGTGGTGCTCTTATTTCTCTTCTTAACCCTTTTCGTAATCATTAACATCCTAAGTCGTTTCTAACTAACGACTAGGTACCTTAGTAGTCGTCTCTAACATACGACAACAGTACCAAAAGTTATTTTTACACTCTCTAATTACTTAATAATTTTTTCTTCTTGATGATTCAACAATTTAGTCGAAGTTTTCTTTCGACAAAAAGAATCCCTTATAAAACTATCTGTTGACCTGTTATGATGAGTTTATATCACCTTGTCAACTAAGACAAGAGAAGGTTATGCATATTTATTAGAGTGTCATTGCTGCTAAGCTCACTCTAAAAGGATACATCACGTAGGTTGTGGTATAAGAAGTTTTACTATTATTGCATCAGAGTTAGTAGGAAATTCAGGGGAAATATATACATTGTATATTCATCCTCTTGCTATTAAGAAAGTTGAGAAAAAAGCTAAAAGAAAGGGATATTCCAACATTAAAACAATTCTTTCTGACCGTGATACTGTTTTGGATGCTACAAGTGTTGATGCAGTGTTGTTATTTGACATCATTCACATATTGAGTGAACCAGATAAGATATCACAAGAACTACATAGAATTTTAAAACTTGATGGAGAATCATCTTTAACTATTCATCACATTGACGAAAAAGAAGCTACAGCAAAAGTTGAACAAACAGAATTATTAAAATTCTATTCTAAAGGGAAATATACGCATAGTTTTTCAAAAATATAGTTTCATTTAACAATATATTTTTCTTGATTATCAACAATTCTTAAGTGGTGCTTGAACATCTCCTGGTGTTCTTCCTTTTAACACTTCCATTCCTTTCCATTCAATGACAGGGACCTTTTCATCAAAAATAAACTCACCAGTTTTTTCTGCTTGAAGTTGAATTTTTCCATGAATCCCTTCTTCAGCTTTTTCCATGAAGTGAATTTTTATTACTTGTTCTTTACTTCCCACAAAATCCCAAATTCCAGTAACTTTACCATTTACTAGTATTGAATTTGTGGCATTACCTGAGCGATCATAAATATAATTATAGTACTCCTGTTTTACATATCTTTCTCTATTTTTATATCCCATCAGATATGGATCTAAATTCGGAAGAAGGTTAATCACATCATCAACTATATCTGTTGCTTTTCTTAGTTCTTCTATTTCAGATTGGAGAATGAAATATTCATTTTCTATCCCTGAGATAGAGATTTTAGTTATCTGATTTCCTAAATCCTTTAAAGCTTCTCGAGTTTCAGTTTTATTAAATCCAGTCCACCATACAATATCTGTTTCAGTTGCTGGTCCTAAGCTCTTTAAATAGTATTTTACTAGAAATAATCTACTCTCTTCTTCATTATAATCGTCTAGTTTCATTATAGGGAAATATTCACTGAAATCTGAGTAAGTATGCCTTCTATCCCGCCAACTTTTATTTGGTTTATTCCTGATAATGAGCGCTTGATCACAAGCGAGATTAACTATAGCACTGATATTCTCTTGAGAATTCAATGTTTTTTTTATTTCTGATACTGAGATATTGTTTACTTTCAACACATCAAGAATCGCTTTCACATTCTTCTGGTATTTTTCTTCAGAAACTCCTAGATTCTTTAAGTAACCCACATGACGCTTCGCATATTGTTTCTTAGTTGCAGCATATATATATGGAACAATTTCTTTTGCTAAAATAAATACAGTTCCTCGCATACAGCGAATCTTGCCCAATTTCTTCTTTTCATAAGCTTCTTCATCTAATTGATTCCTCTTAAAATTTTTAGAACGAGTTTGAAGCGATAAATAGGGCGTTGTTTGGCTTGTACTATGCAACCCACCAATATCTAGAGCTATCTGTGTAACATCATCAATCTTGGTTTCATCTGTTAAATGTTGTTTATTTAATACAAATCGGTTAATCGTTGCTACATTAAATTCTTCCAAATCATTATTAATCATATTTGATAATTAGTAATTCTTCACTTAAGATTTACCATGGAACCGTGTTTTTCACATACCAATATATACTTTTAAAAAATCATTGAACAATTATTATACAGTGTTAGAACAACTTATGATATTCAAAAACATCAGGAGTTGAAAGTGTGAATAGATATGAAACAATTGAAGTGTGGAATAGGGTTCAGAAAATAATTCTTGCTAGGATTGAGAAATTAATTCAGGATGGTTGCGATCTCTGTAAAGATGATAAAAAATGTGAAGAACTAGCTGACTCTACAAATAAAGAAATCGTTAGAACTTTGGTCAAGGAGTTTAATATATCTGAATATGAAATCCCTCGACTAATGGATAAATTTTATCCTATTATTATTGATTGGATTAATAGTTTGAAGTTGAAAAATTGTGAAAGATACAAAGAAGAAGGAAGGTTAAATGAACTTTCTATTTCAATAACAAATGATTTGGTCAGATCTTTTTTAGAAGAAGAGGATTATGTTGAGCTTTCGTAGATAAAATCTATTAACTACTCCTACCTAAAGTAAGGGGACTTCTGCTATCAACAGTTAAAGAAAAAGAAAAAGAAAAAAAGGAGATTTAGAATAACTTGATACCATAAAATATACATATTAAAGCTACTAAGAACAGTAGACCAATGAATATTTTGTTAAAGAAGTCCCTATTTGAACCAAATGTTGAACCATCTTTTCTAAGTATTCTTTTTATCATAACAGTAGGTCTAGGTCCTCTTCTATACCATCCAACAGCTTTCACTTTTGATCCAATCATTTTTTCAACTCTGAAAATAGCTGTAAAGAATCTCATAAATCCAAATGCGGGATTGTAATCCAAAACTACTATACCAGATGGATCTTGCAAAACAACATCTTCGCTGAAATAATATCCTGGAGAGCCTCTACCAATTATTGTTCCTTCTAGAAGAATTGGTTTTCCTCTAAATGGTGATGCTTCAGCATATCCGTCATCTGAAACGTCAGTTACAGCGCCCATTATGTTAATCAACGGCAAATCTTGATCTAATTTTGGATATCTAATTCGTAGTCTCCATAGCCAAAGCAATCCTGAAATAGCCAAACCTCCTCCTATCGCGTACCACATATATTCTAGATAATAGAAGTATGTTACAAGTCCTGCTCCTCCTGGAAGTATAATTGTTAAAGCTGGGACAAAATACATTAGGAATAGATCTACAAAGAATTCGTTCCATAAGGACTCTTTTATTTGGTCAGTGCCTAAAGTTGGAAAAGTTCTAGGTTTTTTGAGTTCTACTGATAAATCGTCAAGAGCTAGTAATCTTTTTGCTGCTAGAGGGTGTGTTGATTGAAGTTCTATGAAACCAGCCCATGGACTTTCTAGATCCCATGCAGCTGCTTTTACTACTGCCTCAGCTGTGACTTCCGCTGTTTGGGCATAAGCTGTCATTACTAAAGAATTAGCTGCTTTGATGTCAAAAATGTTTAAAGAACGGGTAGCATTAACAAAGCCACTTCTTCGGTAATAAGTAGTTCTTGTTCGGTTATCAGTTTTCTTATCATTCATTTGAATAGCATATGCGCTTTGTGATTTGACCATACCATAGGCAATTTTAACTAAAGCGGTGGACAAACCTTTAGGATTATTAGTATTTTCTCCTGAAAATCTATCCGCATAATATTCTCTAACTCTACTTAAGAATAGAACTAGGAATTGGCTAATGAAATAGAAAACATAGCTAATTACCATTGCAGCTGCAGCACCAGCCATCATAGCAGCTGCTCCTCTATTATCTCTACTACCTCCAGAAGATATAGCCATTGAACGAACAAAGCCTCGACTGAAAATGTAAAACACATACAAAATCATAGGGACAGCTGAAGCTAGTGTCATAAACAGAAAATCCATGTGAGCTATATGACCAATTTCATGAGCAACAACACCTATCTGTTCTTTAGGAGTAAGCAAATTAAGTGTACCATCTGAGAGAACTATTCTTGCACTTTTCTTGAATCTCCCGTATGTCAATGCTTGAGGCATTTGATCGTGAATCATTCCGATTTTCTTAATCGAAATCCCGTGAATTTGACTTTGTTCTGCCACAAATTTAGCAAGATGTGGAGGAAGTTGATCTGGTTGAATCCATGTTAATTTGTGCATCCATCCAAAACTGAGATCAAGTAACCAAGGTGATATTAGGAATTGCAGAAAAACTATCCCTAGCGCAATTAAAACAGGAATCCAAGTGAATAATAATGTTCCTAGAGCAGCTTCTTGGTAACCAAAATAGAGTATAAGTGCATACGCACCTATGATAAGACCATAAATCATACCCCATAACAATGCTAATACGATAAATCCGCGTACTAATAAACTAGTTTTCATTTTTATCTGAGATATTATTCCTTGATAGTATTTATTACTTTGGTAATAAGATTCCATGTTAAATAAACTCTAAGTGAGAAAAGAACAATTACTTTCAAGCGTTATCAAGCTTATTCATTAATTCAATAATATCACTGATTTTTGAAAGAGAATGTTGTATATTAAAATCATCTTTTCTACTTTTAGGAGGTTGCTCTGTACCAAAATGAGCATAATGAATCCCTGCTCTGAACCCTGCTTCTGCGTCTAACCAGGAATCCCCTATGAAGATTGTTTCATTCGATTTTTTAGAGAATTTCTTCATCAGGAAGAATAAACCTTCAGGATCAGGTTTTTTTTCTTTTAATTCGTCTCTTGTTATGACAAAATCTATGCATTCCTTAAAACCAAACTTTTCTAGAGCATAATCTGTCAATTTTCGTGAATTGTTAGTTAAAATAGTGACGAAGTGGTTTTTCTCTTTAAGTTTTTTCAGAGTTTCTACTACATCTAATTCAATCTCTGCATATTCATATCCCTCCGCTTCATATTTTTCTATTAATTCCCATGCTCTTTTGTAATAAATCTCAGTAGAGTCCTTCTTCTGAATCATTATCACTAATTCAAGAATTGAACGAGGGAAACTTCTGATTATGTCAAATTCTTCATCGTCTACAACGTTTTTGATTAATTTAATAATTTCAGTTTTTATGGCTTCATAGTTGATTTTAGATTGTACTAAAGTACCATCTAAATCGAAAATAATTAAGTATTGCATTGACATTTAGATGTAATTTAAGTTGTTTCTTTTATATTTTCCTTATGAGCTAGGTTCTTTGTAAGTACAAAGACTTATTTTTGTTTAAACGCAACTATGTTGAGGGACAACAGAGCGACGTGAAGGTCGACTCAGACGACCACTACCACCTATCTTCACAAGGGAAGACTCAGGGGCTACTTTTTTGAGGATGTTCAAGGCACCGTTAACATCAGCATTCAAAACTATGTTACAGTTCTTGCAAACATATAACCCTCGATATTTACGATTGGCTTTTCTTCGCAGACCACAGAGGGAACAAGTTTGAGAGGTGTAGGATTCATCAACCTCTTTATAGTCAATTCCATATAATTCACTTTTTGCTTCTAATTTGTGCTTGAATAAGCCGTAAGTAATGTAATGAAAGTTCTGTGTAGTTCTCTTACCCAACCTACAATGCTTTTTGATGTTTTTCATTTCTCCAACAACTATGGTGCCAATATTGTTCTCCTTACAGTGTTTGATGATTTCATTTACTGCTTGAGACATGAAATTACGCAAATAATACCTTCTCTTTCTTGCCAATTTCATCATTTTGGTGCCAGTTTTGATACCTTGTTTGTCATACTTTTTTTGTAATTTTGCTTTCTTTTTGTTCCACCAACGGTTAAAAGATTTTATTCCATGTCCTTCGATTATGAAGGCTGTCCCGTCAGTGTCAACTATTGTTGCGAAATTATCCAACCCCAGGTCAATTCCCAGATATTTAGTACTATCAACAGTGATGCTTTCTTTCGCTTTATCAAACACAAACTCTATTTCGAAATACATTCCCCAATTGCGTGGGAGAATTCTCACTTCTTTCACTTCTTCCCCTCTTAGATGGCAAGGGAAGCTAAATCTCAAGAATCGTTTACTAAGATTTTTTGTTATCCACCTTCCAAGTGAGAGTCTAATTGTCTTTCCTTGCACTTTATAATAACCAGGAGTGAAGGAGAGTAGAAAGAACCCTTCTTTTGGTAAGTACCATGGTTCTTTAACCCTTTCGGTGTATTTTCCTTGTTCTTTCGCTTTCATTAAGCTGAAAAAGGATTTGTAAGCTTGTTCAGCTCTTCTAGCTGTTTGTTGAGCTATTTGTGCTGGTAGACGCTGATAATAGTCATTAGCTTTGATCATAGGGTATGCTTTGTTGTAAGAAAGAAAAGTTTTGTTTGTCTCCCACTCTCTCTTTATCAACCACAGCG
>JAUVXQ010000074.1 GCA_030603505.1 Candidatus Heimdallarchaeota archaeon
CGAAATAGGTACAGAAGTTATTTTCAAATATATTGAGTCAAAAGAACACCTTACTTTTCCTCCACATCGGCTTAATGAGTCAACACTTCTCCAATATATGGAAGTTGAAAAAATAGGTACAAAAGCGACAAGAGCTGAAATAATCCAAACCTTGTTCGACAGAGGATATATAAGTGGCAAGGAAATAATGCCTACCCCTCTAGGAATATCAGTAGTTAACGTATTACAAGAACAATATCCTATACTAGTTAAATCGGAAATGACTCGTAATCTAGAACAAATTATGGAAGATGTTCAAAATGAAAATAAAGATATTCAAGGTACAATTTTGTCTATAAAGAGAGAACTGAAGGACCTTCTAGAGCTTTTTCATCAAAAAGAAACGGAAATAGGTCTTGCTTTATACAAAAATCTTCAGCTTTCTGAAAAATCAGATATAATTGTACTAGGTGAGTGTCAGCAATGCAAGAAAGGAGAACTAAGAATTATTAGATCAAAGAAAACAAGAAAACGTTTTGTAGCTTGTTCATCATATTTTGACAAAGCCATAGTTTGTAGTGTTACTTTTCCAGTTCCAAATACTGGAACCATTAAATCTACAAAGAAAACGTGTATTCATGATGGTCTGCCAATAATTGAATGGCAAAAGGGAAGAAGAAAAATTTCAATGTGTATATCTCCTGATTGTCCTTCTAAGAAAGAAGTTGAGAAAAATGAACAAAAATAAACAATGTCCAATTTGTAAAAAAGACATAGAAAACTTACAATCACAATATTGCAAGAATCATTCCAAAGCCAAAAAAGAACTAAAAAAAGGATATGAAGCTTGGCTAAAGGCCTATGGATCCTTTTCTTGGGATGACTTTCTTCAAAAAATCTTGGATCTGGAAGGTTTGGCTGGTGATTTTGTTAGAGAAATAACTCAACATGAATTCTATTTTTCCAATGAATGATTAGATATTGAAGTTTTTTTAATAGATATGAATTATTTGCATATGATTTGTTTTCAAGAAAAGAGCGCTGTATGGATTTGTTCCTTTTCTGGTAATCCCTCAATTTTAGTTTTTCCTACGAATATTGTAGGAAGTGAGGATACATTATATCGATTTTCTGTCTTTATTTCTACACTCATGTAATTGAATAATCCTCCATACTCACTTAGAACATTCTTTAATATGTTCTCTGCGATATTACAATATGGACAATCTTCGGTAGTGTAGAGTACTATCTCTTTCATTTCATACATTTTCTTTGTTTCTATATTAAAAAAGCAACAAAAATTTTGGGACTAGCTCAGATGTTATGCTAATATTACATCAATATTCTGTTGTTAAATTAAGTGAAAAAGTAGTTATATTGAGTCACAACTACAAGGGCTATTTTTACATTTAGGGCAAGAGTTGGAGTATTTATGTATAAAACTTTCCTCAACGTTTATTCCTGCTATATTAGCTATACTCAAAGTCCATGCTATAATATCAACAATTTCTTCAGTTATTTTTTCTTTATCTTGTAGTAATATAGCTTCCGAAAGCTCACCTACTTCTTCTACAAGTTTCAAAACAGTTTTTTCCAAACCTCGTTTGAGATCTTTATCCAAATATAATTTTTTCATTAATCCTTGATAATAGAGAATGATGTTCACACCCCTTTATGACAAAACAAGATAATTAATAGACAATATTACCAACAAGTACAGCGACAATCAGGATAAGGCAGAAAGCAACAACGTACCAAGGACCAATTTTTACACCTGGTAAATCTTCATCGTAATATCTCATTAAACCTGCACCTGTTGCAGGCATTGGACTTGTATCTCTCTTTTTTTTCTGTCCTCGAGAACTTCTGCTCATAATTATCAATTGCGTTTTAAAATAGAGATATATATTATTTTTTATCGTATACTTCTCCTCTAAATAACTAACAATGTAAAAGAATTTAAATCAACGTTAATAATTGACAAAGGAAACCAACCAACAAAAAATTTAAGATATCATTAATTTCAAAGAAAGATAATACTGCTGACCCCGTAGCTCAGCTGGATAGAGCACCAGCCTTCTAAGTTGGGAGTCGCGCGTTCGAATCGCGTCGGGGTCGCCATCTATTTTCTCTACAAAACATTTATGTTTTCATGAAATCTAAGGTGTTTGTTCATGACTCCATCTAGGAAAATCAGAGAATTATATGCTGAAGGTTACCAACTGACTCCAGAGGCCTATGATTATCTAAATAGTTTGCAAGAAGTAGAGAATGTTATTGACAAGATTCTTGATTCAAAACTAAGCAAAGCTATTCTTTCTATTGAGGATATCGATGAGTTTCTCAATGAAGACATAATTAAAAAGGAGGAAATTTTGGAACAGACTCTCCTGAAAAAGGAAGAAACTAAAAAACAAGAACAAGAAATACAACCAGTTCAAGAAAAGAAAAAAACAAAGGAAGAAGAAGTGAAATCAGAAATTAAGGTAGAAACAAAATCAAGAAGAGAAAAAATATCTTCAGATTTGGAAATCATTTTTTCTCCAGAAATACAGAAATCTGTTGCAACAGCTGCAAATTTTCGAAACTACTTTAAGAGCCGATTTCAATCAATTAATACATTATTTTTAAAACGAAGAGATATAACTAATAGAGTTACCACAAACGACTTAATTCCCAATCGCAATCAAGATAAGATTTCACTAGTAGCAATGGTAACGAAAGTACATAAAACGAGAGGAGGAACAGTTATTCTTGATTTGGAAGATCCATCAGGTATTATAACGGGAATCATCTATAAATCAAAACAAGACTTGATAGCTAAATCAGAATTCATACTCGAAGATTCTGTACTTTGCTTTACTGGTAATTGGTGGAAGGATAGATTAAGTGTAGATGATGTCCTTTGGCCTGATATTCCCTCTCACAAATCAAATTTTGCTTATGATGACGTATATGCTTTATTCATTTCAGATATCCATGTGGGGTCAAAAAATTTCTCTGAAAAATTATTTCTGCGTGCTATTAAGTTTGTTAATGGGAAACTTGAAAGTGAAAAACTTAATGAGATTGGTAGGAAAATTAAGTATCTTTTAGTTGGTGGTGATGTTGTTGATGGAGTTGGTGTTTATCCAGGACAAATGGAAGATCTAGCGCAAGATAACATTCGTTTACAATACCAGACTGCTGCATATTACTTCGAACAGGTACGTGATGATGTTGAAATCATCATCATACCTGGAAATCATGATGGTGCAAGAGCTGCTGAACCACAAACCCCAATTCAAAGAGATTTCGCTCCTGATTTTTATGGAATTGATAATATTCATCTTTTAGGAAGCCCTTGTTATCTAAAAGCACACAATGTGGAAATTATGATGCACCATGGAAATTCTATATTAGATATAAATGCAGCAATTCCTGCAATATCACATGAAACCTCAATACCAGCAATGGTTAGAATGTTGGAAAATCGTCATTTAGCTCCTATTTATGGGAAAAGAACACCAATTGCTCCAGAATCAGAGGATCGGTTAGTTATTTCGAGAGTACCAGATATCTTTCAAACAGGTCACACCCATATTGCGGGAGATGATACATACAAAGGTGTCACTCTTATAAATTCAGGAACTTTTCAATATCAAACTAGTTATCAAAAAAGTATGAATATTAATCCAACAGCTGGTTTAACATATTTTATCAACTTAAAATTATTACAAAGAACCCAAATAAATTTTCAAGAAATGAAATAGATGTAAAAGATGTCGTTTCATTATTATATGTGTAGTTCGTCTTCATCAATCTGAACATACGATAATATGTCCGCTATTGTAGGTGCATGATTTGATAATACTGCAATTGCGTTTTTGAATTCCTCAATATCACTAGTTCCCCCAACTAGATGAAAATCTCCTATAGATTTGAGAATTAGAAAACCGTTCTTTCCACGAACCATCACATCATTTATTGGGGCATAAGATAGTCTTTCAAGTGCTAATCTTGCAGCTGCCACAAGTGCTGCTCCAATTGCTGAAAGTTCTGTTGAATTTGCAGTTTTATCTCCAGCGTAAAAAGCCACCCTGTCTCCTGTTGCTGTCAAAATAGCAAGAGCTTCTAATTTTGCTTCTTGTGTAATATCTTTTAACTCTTTGGCCAGTGCATATGCGATTTTTCTTTCAAGTCTCATTAATATCTAAATCACTTTAACCACAAATTAAGTTAATTAATGTTACTATGCTATTAATTAAAATAAGAAAATTAAAGATAAGGTAAGCTGCTAATTCCTCCACTTTAAGCGTTTTTCCTATTTTTTTTTCACACTATCAGAATTTTTGTCGCGAAATTAAAGTGGAAAAGACTTTCCATAAGTAATATTTTTAAACGCTTTTCTTTATTCAACTTCAATAAGAGATTACCAAGCTTATGTAACAAGTTATAGGTGAGATTCAATGTCAAGCGATACAGGTATAACAGGAATGCTAGGACGCTTTTGGAAAAAAATCGTTAATCATTTCGAAGATTATGAAATAAATAGGGAAGCTCTTCTTAATAGAATAAGTCTATTGATTATTCTCGCAGCAGGTATTATGATTAGATTATTTTCTTTGATGAAAGGATATGATCCACTAATCAAGGCATTTGATCCATATGTTCAGTTAGTAAGTGCCGAATATATTAATAGCAGTGGTTTTATAGATTTCGTACATTGGTTCAAAAATAATTCTTGGTATCCTTACGGTTTCCATACAGGAAGAGAACTATATTGGGGAGTTCCTGTAAGTGCAGTTATCATTAAAGGATTATTAGGCATATTCTCCATCGAAGTAACAATTACACAAGTAGCATACTTTAGTCCAGTATTTTATGGGTTCTTTACAATTCTTGCCTCTTATTTTCTAGGAAAAGAAACGGTTAGTACTAGAACTGGATTATTCACGGCTTTCTTCATGGCTTTTTCCCCTGCTTTTGTATCAAGAAGCACGGCAGGGTTCTTTGACAATGAATCAGTAGGGATTCTATTTACAGTTTTAACCTTGTATTTCTTTATACGAGCAATAAAACGTGGTGGTACCATTTCATCATTTTTAGCAGGTGTAAGTTTAGCTATATTGATTGGAAGTTGGGGTGCATATAGATATATCTTAGATTTGTTGCCTTTAGCAACTTTCTTCCTTGTTTTAACAAGGAAACTTACTTTCAAACTAATTAAAGCTTATACTATTACGATTGTCACGGCACTAATGATAGGATTCTTGGTACCTAGAGTATTGACTAATAAGTTCTACAATATTGAAGTCATGATTCCTGTTTTGATGATTGGGCTTCTAGTTCTGGTAGGAATAGTACAGAACCTTTCCCGAAGTCTAAGTGAAAAAACGTTTAAACAAGTTATAATTATAGGTTCAATAACGGCACTGTTTTTGTTAGCTATTCTAATCACAGTATTTCTGTCCTTAGGTATGTTCACAAACATTTCTGCTAAATTCTGGGCAGTTATTCTGCCAGGAAATCGGTCAGCAATTCCGATTATCTCCTCGGTAAGCGAACATCAACCCATGACTTGGGCTGAGCTCTTCAATAGTATTCATATTATGATGTTCTTGATTCCCTTAGGATTATATTACTGTATTAGAAAACCAACAGATGTAAATATAATCATCCTTACTCTTGGAGTAACTACAATTTACTTTTCAGGATCAATGGTAAGGTTGGTATTATTGTTATCTCCAGCTGCTTCATTATTAAGCGCACTTGCTATTGATAAATTACTTTATACTTACTCTTTAAGTGCCCATGGTAAAATTGCTCTGACTAAAAGAAAATTAAGAATCACGAAATCAATAGGCAGAGATGAAGCCATAGTAGCTTATTTAGTAATATTCGGTTTACTTATTACATTTACTTTCCAAAGCGTAAAATTAGCTGAACAATATGCTCAATCAGAGATGGCTCCAGTTCTTTATAGAGATTTAGGTTTTCCATCTTCAGACTGGCAAGAAGCTTTATTGTGGTTAAGGAACAATGCTCAAGGACAAGGTATAGTTGCAAATAGTGCCCCTGTTGTTATGAGTTGGTGGGATTATGGTTATTGGATTACGAATTATGGTAATGCAACGTCGCTTGTAGATAATGCAACTACGAATAAAACACAAATCGGTATGGTAGGAACCATGTTAATGTGGAACTTCACTGAGTCAGTTAAATTGATGTATAAATATAATGTAAAATATGTCTTAATTAATAGTCAAAGTGGAATTCCAGGTCTTGGTTCAGACTTAGGAAAGGCACTATGGTGTATAAGGATTGCTGAATCTACAGTGCCAAGATATGGAATGACTGAAAAAGCTTTCTGGGG
>JAUVXQ010000150.1 GCA_030603505.1 Candidatus Heimdallarchaeota archaeon
CACCAAAACGAGTTCCCAGCTCGTTAGGTATATATTGTCGTCAAGTAAATAAAGAATGTGTATGACAACTTTGCTTTGAAAGTGAAAGAATTTTAAAATTTAGTTAAGTATTCACTCAAGATTTCAATTAACCGTGAGATTCCACTCTGTAGCGATTAAGCGCGTTCTAAGAGAATGCATATTTGGAAAAATCTCTAACTCTGGTTGTAAGTTGCTTTTGTGAGAAAAAGACAAATGAATTTCTAATATACTAGACTATCCCTTTTTTAAAATCTGTTACGTTATATTATTTCAAGGAATGCTGTTTTTTAATTGGATATTACCAGTTTTACTAAGCTCTGATTTAATATAAACTGCTTTTAAACATAGAATTTCTAATAAACTACAAAAAAAGTAAAACAGCTGACTATCCATGATTTTGGAACAGATATAAAACTAACAATCGATTTCTTCAAAGGAAGTTCTAGCTCTATTATTCAATATCTTAATTTCCTTCTTTTGATTGATTCTCATCTTGTTCCTTTGTTGGAAAAACTTCACTTTCCATGATTCTAATACAAGTATTACATTACGGTCTATCTTTCCAAGATTTACCATCGCAGGTACTGTTTTCCATGCAGAAGAACGAAGAACGTAACTTATAAACCGATTCAGTTTTTGACTTGCTGAGTGAGCATGACCATCATAAACGTAACAAAACAAGACTGATTCTTGCTTCTTAAAAGCTAAAGCATAATCTTCATGCTTAATGTGCTCGATGGAACCTTTAACTTTGAAAGCTTCTTTCACAAAAGAGTTAATTGCACTTAGGAAGCCTGAAACAAGCGCTTCATTAGGTTTAGCTTCGTCTTTATTAAGAAAATGTTTAGCATAAATGGGTAAACCACTCTCATCGGAGATTAGAATTAACATCACAGGTTTTTCTTTACGCAATCTTAGACCTAGAAAAACACCTGCAATTCCACCTAAAATCAAAATAGGAACAATAATAGCTACATTTAGAATAATATTTCGTCTTCTATTGTCCTTTGGATCATCAGGTTCAGTAACATGAAGCTTATATTTATACAAAACTTATAGAATATTAATTTTATATGACTAAAGAATACTAAGCCAAAATACGGCTTTAAAAACATTAATGAAGGAGTTTGTTAAACATCCCATTTCAAACTTCTATTTACCGCAACACGCCATTTTTTAATTGCTTCATTCCTTCTAATTTGAGACATCTTCAGTTTGAATTCTGCTTCTATTTGGAAGTTGTTTTGAATATCTTTTAGATTTTCCCAGAACCCAATAGCTAATCCTGCGAGGTACGCAGCGCCTAAAGCTGTCGTTTTCTGTATTTTTGGCATTTGAACTGTAATATTTGATATATCTGCTTGGAATTGTAATAGAGGTTGACAACTTGTTACACCACCATCTACTCTAAGCATAGATATTTTTGTTCCTGTATCTTCTTCCATAATTTCAAAAACATCCTGAGACTGCAAACATATCGATTCTAATGCAGCTCTAATTATATGTTTTCTTGAAGTACCTCTAGTTATTCCAATTATTGTACCTCTCGCGGATGGATCCCAGTAAGGAGCACCCAAACCCACGAATGCAGGGACAAAAACGACTCCTTGAGCATCAGGAATTTCATTCATAATATCTGTTAGCTCATCTTTATCTTGAAGTATATTCAACCCCTTTTCAAGCCACTGTATTGCTGCTCCTGTAACAAAGACACTTCCTTCTAAAGCATATGTTATGTTATCGTCTATTTTCCAAGCTATTGTTGATATCAAGCCTTTCTTAGAATAAACAACCTTTCTACCAGTGTTCATTAAAATGAAATTCCCTGTCCCATAGGTGTTTTTAACTTCTCCTTCATTGAAACATGTTTGTCCGAAAAGCGCTGCTTGTTGATCACCTGCATCACCAGAAACTGGGATCTCCGTTGGAAAAAGTTCTTTCTTTGTTTTACCATATGTTTCTTTATCTGAACTGGGTCTCACTTCTGGTAATATCCATTCAGATATCCCTAATATCTCTAATAATTCAGAATCCCACATCCCTTTCTGGATATTAAATAACATTGTTCTAGATGCATTTGAGTAATCCGTGACATGATTTCCTGTCAAATTCCAGATCAACCAACTATCAATTGTTCCTATTGCAAGTTCTTCATTTTCAAAGACTTGCCTAACTTTCGGAGAGTTGTCTAACAACCACGTGATTTTTGTTCCTGAAAAGTAAGGATCAAGTACTAGTCCTGTTTTTTCTTTAAAAACTTCAGAGTAGCCATCTTCTTTTAATCTATTACAGGTGTCAGCTGTTCGTCTACATTGCCATACAATAGCTTTGTGTAAAATTTTATTGGTTTTCTTATTCCAAGCAACAACTGTTTCACGTTGATTTGCTATACCTATAGTACAAATTTGAGAAAAATCTAAATTAGCTTTTTCTACAGATTCTTTTACAACTTTCTTAGTATTCTCCCATATTTCTGTTGGATCATGCTCTACCCACCCAGGTTTGGGGAAGAATTGCTCATGTTCATAATAGGCTTTACTGACAGATAGACCTTGTTTATCGAATATTATAGCTCTAGTTCCAGTGGTTCCCTGATCAATAGCTAAAACATATTGCATACAATAAAAAAGAAATGCTGAAATATAATTTTTTGGGGAGAAACATGAAAATAAAAAGAAATATAGAGTAAAAAATCTGAAGAATATTATGTTGTTTGTACTGGTCCTTCAGCAGTAATGTAAACTGTATGTTCGTGTTGTGAAACAAATGCCTCAGAAACATCGCATAGAACATGATATTGGTGAATAGCCCCTACATTTTTCAGTTCCCTAATACCCATTTTAGCTCTTGCTGTTCCAAATCTTTTGTATAACCATCGTGTTGCAACTGGTAATTTGTTATATTCCTGATCTAGCACTTTTCTTATTTGTTTTGCAGCATTTGTTCTTAATGGGAATCTTCCTTCAGCAAGTTTCACTATGAAAAGCTTTGTTCTGTCCGGCTTTGATCTTCCCGCTCCGGTTGAAGCGAAAGTTTCAATTGCGAAAGCTTCATCTTGGAGTATCAATTGACCTTTCTGACCTGATACATTTGGAATAACTTTGGAACCATGAACTTTGTTTCTCATTAAAAGATGACCAGAAAGTTCCTTAATAGTCGTAAAACCATATCCTTCAATGATACTCTCTGTCAAATCGCCGATTTTTCCTGTATAACCACCTGCTCGAATAACTTTTACAGCTGTTTCTGTGGCTTCTTTACTTGCTTTTATTAGATCATTATGAACATCATTAAATGCTACTGTGAGAGCTGTATCTGCGATATAACCATCATAACGAACGCCAATATCTAATTTAACTACATCTTCCTCTTTCAATACTAGAAGATCATCAAAAGAGCTCGTATAATGAGCACAATGATTATTAATTGAAACATTTAATGGAAAGGCTGTTTTCATTCCTGCTTCTTCAATCATTTTATCAGCAGTATCGCATAAATCTAATGCTTTAACTCCAGGTTTAGCCATTTCTTT
>JAUVXQ010000010.1 GCA_030603505.1 Candidatus Heimdallarchaeota archaeon
CCATAACAAATTTTGGTGCTTTTAGGCTTGTTATTGAATCTTTGGTTCCATGGATTATCATAATTGGTGCTGTTATATTTCCTAACTTCCGATTTTGTTTCCTGACATATTTAACAGCAAATACAAGCTGTGAAATGGGAAATTTGGAAAAATTTATTCTTCTCCAATTGATATATTCTTCAGAAAGCGCTCCATGGGTGTAATATTCACTTTGTTCTCTAGTAATATTTTTTAAACCAAACAGTTTTGCTAAAACAGCAAGAAAACGCACTTTAATTGAAAACTTGCTTCCCACAGAAATCAAAATGATACCATCAGTTTCCATTCTTTGTGCTTGTGAATAAAGAGTGATGCCAACTCCATACGAGAAACCAATAATTATCAATTTCTCAAATTCTTGTTTCAAAGATTCAATTAAATCAAATCCCCATCTATACACCGCTTCACTATCGTCTATTCCATTTATTTCTTGATAATTAATACCATGATATGGCAGAAGTGGGACGAAAACATTTACTCCCAATTGGTGTATTTCTTCAGCCATTTCTTGCATATCATAAGGCGTAGAGGATAAACCGTGAAAAATTAATACGCATGTTTTTGAACCCTTTTCAAATTTAATTTCTTGAGCGTAAGTGGAGAGTGACATTTGTATGTATCAAGTTATTATATAACTTATCTAACCTTTTGAAGTTTTCTAAGAATCAGCCTTATCTCTTTAACCTTCTCCTTTAATTTAGAAAAAATTATTTGACTGACTGAATCCTAGAATAAAAAAAATTTAGAAGAGATTGTTAAGAAACTTGTTCAATACAAAATAAGATAAGTAAAACTGAACATTCCACTAACATTCTACTATTCTACTAACATTCTGAAATACGGTAAGGAAGAGTAAGACAGGGATTCTTATGGTTAAAAAGAGTAGAATGAGGAAAATTGAATTGAAATCAAAATACTTACATTTCTATCGACGTGAAATCAGACCAAAAAATGAGGAAAAATCAATGTTTTTACACAGTTTATATACTAATCTAAAAATAGCATTACTGAGTGAATAAATGATGTCTACTCAAGTACAGTCAACAACAAAAATACACCCCTCTCTCCCTCATACAAAGGTGATGAGAAGTTATCAGTTGGCGTTTGAGCACTTGAGTAAGACAGAGAGAATAGAGATCGATCAACGGACAAAGAAGCTGGAAAAAGAGCAAAAAAAACTCTTAACACCAGCAATAGTTGCAAAAGCTTTGAAACTCTATCGTTCTAATCCTAAAGAGATGTTCTTTACAAGAAAATTGTGTAAAGAAGTGGGTAAAAGTCCGAATATAGCTGAAAGTGCTTTCCACTGGTTACACATAGCCATTCAAGGAAAAGTGGATAAAGAGAAGAAAATACAAGGAATTTTCAACTTCTGGCAGAAAAACCCTCAACAATTGTTAGAATGGGTGATATTCGGACGCTCACCTTATACTGAACACAGTTTCCAGAAATATTGGAAGGTTGGAAGAAGGTTCGTTATTAACCTTCTAACTAGCACGAGACTACAGACAGACTCCTACTGGAACAGAAAGTTCGCGAAAAAGTGTAAAACTTCGAATATAAAATTCAATCATATACTACCAACAGTGACACATAACGAAGTTGTTTTAGCTGTAGAAGATGCGTATAAACATAAGGTGCACGAGTTTTCGTCAATTACCAACCTTTCCCCTAACCAACAATCCTTTCTAAATAAATTAAAATTGCTAGTACAAGAGAAACAACAAGTAGCGTCTTTTATTACTTCGTGGATCAACACTCCTCAAAAATCTCGTTGGAAAAGTCTCAAGGAACTCACTCAACAGATAACCGATTCTATAGGGAAGAAAAACCGAAAACTTTTCTCAGCTGTAAGGTTGATAGTAGTTTTCGCACTCTTTGACCATCTAATGGCGAGTGTCCCTCAGTTAATCCTTTCTACCCTACCAGAAGAGGTTGTCCCTCTACCATTTAAAAGAAAGAAAAAAGGAAAACTACCAATTAAATTGTTAATGAAGAAAGAGTTTGTTATTACCCGTGAGGGTAATGCTAAAGTATTGACTGCAAAAGTGAAAAAGCAAGGATGGACAGAGTTAGGTTTCCCTCAACGAGGAAAAAAGAAAGCTAAAGCACGCGTTCTCTTCCCTCCCAAAGTCTTGGAATATTTACGTAATGGCGCAAGTATTAAAATCTTGCAAGTTAGTAGCGGTGAAGCTCCCAGTTACAAACCTCGTGTAGATGTGGTCTTAGAAGGAACACACGAATGTTTCCACTCAACTCCACTCTTACACCACTATATGACTACAATTCCTTCAGGAAATATCCCCACTTTAGGTGTGGATATTAACCGATTGGGAGAGTTTATGGTGGCATTTAGCACTCCTGTTAAGCTCCCCCCAGATTTGTTGAAACTGGCAGAACGTTATAACCTCTTAACCGATAAAGTTCTCAAAGAACTCAATAGAGGATTAGCTAAAAAACGTAAACTAAGCGATTCTCATGGCTGTTGTAAACTCATTGGAGAATTAAATAGAGTTTATAATCGCAGAAGTAGGATTTTACGTGAAATTCTTCGCCTTTTACCCTTCTTCCTCGCATCAGTGATAGTTAAACACCAAAGTCGTGTCTTGAAAATCGAGGAATTGAACGTCGACCCCACAGGTACGAAAGGTGCATTAGCTAAAGCTATCTACACTATGCCTGATAACTCTTTCATCTACGAAAAAGCTGTCTGGTTAGCTTCTTCAGAACTAGGTTATGATGTTAACCTAGAGCAAGTTAATCCCTTCCATACCAGTCTACTCCACAATGTTTGTGGAGGAGTACTTGATCGTAACTCTAAAAATTACGACTATTCTTATTGCAAAGCCTGTGGACTGAAAGTTAATACTCATTCAAATGCAGCTTTAAACATCTCTGCAAAACATGGTAGACCTTTATCTTCACGATCCTTCCCTCCCCTCAACGCACGCGAGGGGAACCCTTCAAACGACGGTTAGAAAGCCTCTGGCAATTTTAACCAAGTTTCATAACGTGCGTGAAAAATCAAAACACAGGTTGAAGAATCACTTTTATATTCTATATTTCGGCTAAAAACATTATTTTGATCTTTCTTAATATTACTCATGTAACCAAAACCAAGCAGTATTTTCTCTACTTTAAGGATATTGGAAGAACTTGAAGAAATCTATATTGGATTAGGATACTCCTTAGAACTCTTCGCTTTTCTTTACTCTTTGTCCAAATTTGGAAATTAATTCAAAGCGTCTTATCCTCTTTATGAATGAATCTATCAGTTGAAACATCACTATATCAATAAAGGCTGGAGAAAAAAGATGGAGTTAGTTATTATTACCAATTTCTTGAGTTTTTTCAACTTGTTGTGCTGCCAGAATTATAATTACAGAAATTCTACGAATTTCTATCATTATTTCTTCAACTACTTTCAATGTTTTTTTCTCCTTGAGTGCTATAACCAATTCATCTATTTTTGGATAAAGATACTCTTGGTAGTTAAGGAGTAAATTACCATATTCTCGGTCAGCAAGAACAATCAAAGAAAGATTCTCAAAACCACCTCTGGCTTGTGGATTTTTCAATTGTACTCCTTGTAAAAAGCCAACCATTTTTTCACTAGGTAATACTATTGAACCAACTCTTCTTTCATCGGTATGCTCCTCAAATCCTAAACTGGAATAAGCTTGATCTGCTATCTTCAGAAGGAAATTTTCTATTCCAATTTGCATTCTTCCAAGATATTTACCACTCTCTAATGAGTGATCTAGCACCAAAGGAATTGGTCCTTTACGCTGATCAAAAATCGATAATACTATTCCAGGAGAAAGTATTGAGTACTTCAAAGCAATTTCTTCATCAGTAATCTTCTTCATTAATTCTTCAAAAGGCTTAGATTTGGAGACCTTGTACACTATAAATGAAACGATACCCATTAAAATAATGCTGCTAACAATGATAATGATTAGTAGATGTTGAGGAAGACCGGTTTCAGGAGGTAAAATTGTTATGATATATTCTTCAAATTCAAATTTTACTTCATCAAATTTATTATTTTGACCCCCATATGAAGCTTCAATTGCTATAAAATCTATATTTTCACTCAGTGTATATGTGAGTATTGCCTCTCCTAAGGGATTTGTATATTTAATTTCGTTGAAGACATCAGCATAGTCGGAAGGTAAAGCGTTCACACTGTCAGTAGTTTGTTTATAAACAATATAAATACTAAAATTGATTGGTATCGATTCGCTTACTGGGGTCCCATTAAGGAATGTAACTAATGCAGTTACAATTACTTGAGTATCAATAATGATGGTCGTGTTCGAAACGCTCAATGTAAGAAATAGAGGAATTGGTTGAACATTAATTGTTATAATTGAAGAATCAATCAAAGTGTAGAAATATTCTGGTGATTCAACATAGATTTCGAATGTATAATTTCCTTTTCCAATCGCAAAATCTGGCATGAACAAGGAAATTATTGCTGTTCCATTTTCTGTAAAGTAAACAAATGGAACACTTGTACCATTCACTGTAACAATAAGAATTTCCTGTGCTGATACATTCAAATTGTCGTTTAATTGCAAAGTGAATTCAGCATTACTATCGTAAAGAAGGTCGTTATGACCTCCTTCTAGTATAAGTAATGTTCCTTCCCTTTTATCTACTGTAAGATGAATTACAATCAAATCTTTATGATCAGCATATTGTGAGATATAGAATTCAATTACTGTTTCTAAGCCACCAGTTACATTGTAAGCTGTAATTGTAAAATCATATGTGATATTATCTATTTGGATAATTTCTATGCTAAAATTGTATGTTGAATCATAGTGATAAGTAATATCTACATTATCTAGAGGTAGACCATCTCCGGAGTCAGAGACATTTATTCTAAAATTGAAACTATCTTTGTACAAAATTGTTGTATGATAGTGATTGTCATCGGAAAAACCATCAGGGTTTATGAAACCAATTGAAATATCGTCAACTTTCAAGAAGTATGTTTCAGTTCTTATATTTGAGTAAAATCCTTCTCCTGCATCATCATAAAGCTTAACTGTTAAATTGTGCTCTCCGTCGATTGAGGGAATGTTAATAATCCAAGGATATGGATTAGTACCATTTAGAAGAGTAATAACTGAACCTTCGGAAGTATTTCCATCCCAATAATATTCCAGCCTTAATAAATCTTCATTTTCTGTGTCTTGATAAATTATTTCGGTATTTCCTTTTACGTAGTAAAATTGACTTACATGTTCAAGCATGAAGCTTGTTTCATTAAAAATGTAAAACGGATCATTAGGGATAGTATAATCGAGAATGAAATTATATTCTATTATATCCATATTTCCTACTATATCTTCAAGATGGAATTTTAAAATTGCATATTCCATTCCCAACAATTCATAAATAACTTGTAATCCCGAGGTTAAAGCAAATTCGAAATCACCATTTGGATTTGGATAAACTTCCTTAAAGAAACCTGGATTAATATCCCATTCGTATTCAACTAGACTGATTGTCTTATCAGATAAATCTTGAGTATTAAATTGTAAGGGAGTTAAATCATTTATTTCGGATATATAATTGAATGGAAATAGAAGTCCTAGTGTTGGAGGACTATTATCAAGAATCAAATAAAAGGTATAATCGTCAATGTTTCCTAAACTATCATTTGCAAGTATAGTCACAGGAAGAAGACCTTCATCGTAACCTAATGTGAAATTTGAATCGAATGGAACATAAGCAGAGCCATTGATAGAATAATAACTAAAGATCAAGTCATCAGCATCGGTTAGAGTAACTTCCACTAGAGCATCTGCTGGTGCATATCTGTTACCATCAATGTGAATATAGTTAACAAGTTTTGGAATCTGATAATCAATACCAGGAGCAGTGTTGTCAACGATTACGTAAATGGTTGTTATATTCACATTACCAGCAATGTCCCAGACATAAATTACAATGCTATGATTACCATCAAAGAATGAAAGTAGAGGTAACATAAAAGGAAACAACAGAGATTGATTAAATCCTCCGTCGACTGATATTAATAGTAAGATTTCAGATGATTGAGTTAAATTATCTGTTACAGTAAGCGTGAGTGTTTCATACCCTCGATATCTTGAATTACTATAATTTAATACAGTTATATCATATTCAGGAGCTTGTTGATCTATAGTGAAAGTGAAAGTAAAAGTTTCTTCATTTTCTGAAAGATCAAAAGTTCTAATTTTTAAGATATGAACTCCTAGAGTTGTAGGTAACCCTTCACCATTTATAAGTTTAAGAATAGAATCTTCCCATTCAGCATCAGATTTATCCTTCCATTCACCATTATTCCATTGGTATTTGATAGTAGTATTTGAAGATGTTATTGTAACCTCGACATCATTTCCTCCAACATAGTACGAATCATCTATCATATTTCTTAATTCAACATTAAGTATAGTAGGATCTGTAAAGAAAGAATAAGAAGAAGTATTTTGATTTCCATGGGTATCATTTGCAGTAATATATAAATCATGCCACCCTCCTGCAGAGGGTAAGTATGTTCTGTATAAAGTACCAGATAGAGGTGTCCATATTGTTGCAGCATCACTATCCCAGTAGTAAGTGACTATGTCGACACCTGATGAATCATCAATTACTACATTAATTGATTTTCCTGGAGCTTGAAACGAATTATCTGCTGGTGATTTCAATTCAAAAGTTGGTGCTGTGGAATCAAAAGTAAATTCATAATAAAATGACTCAATTGTGTAAAAATCAGTAGTAATTATTGTTAAATTATGTATGTCACTAAACTGCTCTCCAGTAATAGTATAAGGATATTCAAAAGAGAATGAAGAACCATTATTATCCCACTCAAACGTTGCAGAAGTAATATTGTACACACTGAACTGTAGTTCAAAATCACCTGCAATAACTGAATTATTAATTGCATTATCTAAAACAACATTAACTGGTGATTCATCATATCCAAACTGATATAGCTCTACCACCGTGTTATTATAAACTGGGTCACTTGCTTTCACTTCTAAAGTGTTCCAATCTTGTTCTAAAGGCAATGAAGTAAGAGTACTGTTGACAATTGGTTCCCATACAGGATTCCCATTCCATCTAAAGCTACTCGTTGAACCATCCGTTACATCAATTGTTATATTTCTAGCTGAAGTATATACTGTCTCATTAACAGCATTAAAAATCTGTATGCTGGGAAAATAGTTTTTCAACATATACAACTGAATACCAGCCATCCTAAGTCTGTTTAACAAAGTATAACTATTGGAATAAATCCCATCGGTTATATCCCAAGTCACCGATCCTCCGCCACCAACAGGATAACCAGTTAACATTAGTACAGAACCAGTGGTCGGAATACTACTAAATCTTAATTCTATATCATATTTTAGTCTATAGCCAGCAGGAATCATTACTGGTGTAGCTATGTCAGAAGAATAGGTTCTTTGAGTCATACTAAATAATGTGGGGACGGTAAAGTTTGTTGATGTAATTAAAGAGGTACTTTGATCAGCGGGGTTGAATAGATGAATACTTAATCTTACATCTATTGTTATTGTTTCAGAAAAACTTGATGTTTCAAGATAAGTCAAATAATGCACACGGCCACTGATATTCCAATCTTCGGAGAAAACTGGACTGAACATTTTTGAAGGCTCATCAGGGTAATTTTGTTCGTGCATATGAAACCATACATTTGCTTGAGTAGGCCAAGTATGAGATGCTGTACTTAGTGCTCTCCAGTGTAGTTCCTTAGCTAAATAGGCATCATCTTTGATATCATCATATGTTTCCCATACGATAACATTTTCTCTTGAATCACCCCAGTAGATTTGCTCTTCTCCTTCCGGATCAGCAATTAGTTCTAGTCCTTGTTCTGTTCCACCACCACTGAAAAAGGCGAAAGTTTTGTAGTCTCCAGGAATTTCAACTTTCTTAAAAGGAGTTGTTTCACTATCATCCTCGTAATATATATTCTCATCGGATTCATTATCAGTATCAGGAAGTATCGGTTTATCAGGAATTACTAAATCAGGTATGTTTTTGTTATTTAATGAAGGATCAAAATAGATTAGTGTACCTAAAAATAAAGATACAATGAAAATTGATAACAATTTAGATTTAGATTTAAACATGATATCCTCTTCTAGTTTTAAATTTTTACACACACTAACAATCTCACAATATGATCAATTTTGATTATTGATTTTGATTTGTTGTGCCTGACTTCGTATTCTTTTAGCCTCTTTGATTAACCAACTGTTGATTATATTTGTAATTAAGGTTATTGCTTATACAAACTACCATAAATTTTAGTATAATTGACTATTGACAACTTTTTCTATTTCGAATGCTCTGAAGAATGCCTTAGATACACCATCTTGTAATTCATCAATTCTAGATCTATGTAGATTGGATATTCTAATTGAATGAATTCTGTCTTTATCCATTCTATAACCCAGTTTTTCCTCAATTCTGCGTATAATGAATTTTTCTCCATCTTGTATCATAGCATCAGTCACATCTGACGAAATAACGTAATCCTGATGAGTTCCTAATATGATGATACTGGTTAAATCTGATATTAACTCATGATCAATTGCTCTGTTTAACCAATATTCTAGACTTTGAAATGTTCTTATGTCTGCTACACTATATGTTAGAATTAATACAATTACATCATTAATACTTCTAACGTTGAAATACATGTCAATTGCATCTTCAAAGGCTAATCCTTGACCAATTTCAGCTTTTCCTTTTTGTCCAGGCATGATATATAATTGTGAGCTTATTGTTACCTTGTATTTCTCAATATTTGAGTAAAGAATGAAATAATCAAATTCAAGATTAACAGATTTTGATAAATTTGTACACTTCGCATCAATGAATGAACCTTTCTTATAACTTGCTAGGTTCAATGCTGTATGAGTTTTGCCAACTGCCCCATCTCCTATGAATACAACACCTCCGGTACATATAATATCTGTTTCTCGACAAATGAGCTGTTTATGAATATCGTCAGAACCCATTGTTGACAACTTCGAATGTGGTTAAACTCTTAAATGAATCTACCAATTATTAGTTATAAAACTAATTGTAAATGCAACCCAAAATTAAGCAAGAGAAATGGTTACTAGAGTTTTTCAACCTTACCAAAGTCTCTATACGAGGATAATTCAGTTAGAGAATTTTGGTCATTTCTTTTTGTCATTTCTTTTTGTCATTTCTATTAATATACTTCTAATATAATGTCCAATAAGTTCTCATATAACCAAGGTTAAGCAGCATTTTTTCAACTTGAAGGATATTGTAAGAACTTGAAGAAATCTATTTTTGATTAAAACACTCCTTGGAACTCGTAGTAGGTCTTATATAGTTCCTGATATGCTTTATTGTGTTTCATCAACTCAGTGTGAGTTCCATCACCAACTATCTTTCCTTCTTCAAAAACTAAAATTCTATCAGCCCCAATTACAGTAGATAATCTATGCGCTATCACAATACTTGTTCTATTTTTGAATAATTCTTCCAAACCATCTTGAATTAAACTTTCAGTATAGGCATCTACGGATGCAGTGGCTTCATCTAAGATAAGAATTCGGGGGTTAGCTATTAATGCTCTTGACATAGAAATTAGTTGTCTTTGACCCATAGATAATTTAGAGCCTCTTTCACCTACATCGGTTTCCAACCCTTCAGGCAAGAATTCAACAAAATCTGTTACATGACTAGCGCTTACAGCTTGTTCTAATTCCTTTTCTGTTGCTTCTGGGTTTCCATAGAGAATGTTATCTTTAATGTTACCAGAAAAAAGATAGGGGTCTTGAAGAACTATGCCTAAATGCTTCCTATATTTATCAATGTCTAAACTGCGGATATTGTTTCCATCGATAAGAATTTCTCCATCTATAATTTCATAAAAGTGAGCAAGAATAGAGATTAGAGAAGTTTTACCAGATCCAGTATGACCAACGATTGCAACATTCTGCCCTGCAGGTATGAACAAGTTAATTCCATCAAACAGAGTAGTTTCATCTGAATAACCAAATAGTACATCCTTAAATTCTATTTGGCCTTTAATATCGCCAAGATCTTTTGTTCCACTAATCATTAAACTCGGAACTTCTAGTATAGAAAAAATCCTTTCTGCAGATGCTCTACCAGCCTGAAACTGTGCAACTTGTTGTGAAACACCTATCAATGGCCCCATGAGATTCAAAGAATACATATAGAAGAGATAGAGATCACCGATTGATATCGCATCACTCACAACATATCTAGCACCTTGAAAAATAATTATAAAAATAATTGCAGATGCGATAAAATCAAATATCGGAAATAATATTGAAAAAGTTAGACCTCTTTTAATATTAGCCCTTAAATTTGTTTTATTTAAATCATAAAATTCTTGTTTGTTTTTTGCTTCTCGAGCAAAGTTTTTAGCAATAGCAATTCCAACAATACTTTCTTGCATCGCTCCATTAACAGCAGCAACAGTTAAACGACATTCACGACTAAATCTCATCAGGAAATAACCCATAACACCCATCACAATGAAAATGAAAGGAGCTATAATTAAAATTCCAAGAGTTAATCTCCACTCAATAACAAACATAATAACTAGCATGACAACTAGATTTAGAAAATTGACTGTAATCTCTACAAAAATAAGCATAAAGTTACCCAATTCCCAAGTATCGTTTACTACTCGAGACATAATTCTTCCTGTTTTATTCTTATCGAAGAAAGAAAGATCATGTTCTTGCAATTGGATGAACATATCATTACGAAGTTTTGTTACTGTTCTTGAAATGATAGTCCATTCTATTCTTATAATTAAATACATTGTAACCCATGTAATGATTGTACCAGCTAAATAAAACCAACCGTAAAGATTGACATTTGTAAAATTAACACCAATTGTTTTTGAAATTTCATCTATAGCTACTCTAAGAAACAAGGGAACACCAATACTAATACCAGTGTTAAAAGCAAAGGCTAGAAGGAGTATAAACAACATTTTTTTCTCTGACCGAGCAAAAAGCCATAACCGTTTGACTGTTTCCCCAAAGCTATAATCTTTATCATAATAAGCTTTTTCCGCCTGCCCAAAAGTTTGTGACATTATTTAGAACTTCCTACAGTCTCAGAAACAGAATCACTCGTTATATTGTCTGCTTCTAATGGTGGTAACTCTGTGTATCTCTTGAATATCTCTCGATATGGTTTGAAGGTTCTGATTAGATCATTATGATGTCCTACTTTTAGAACTCGCCCTTTATCCATAAAAACAATTTTTGTAGCGGTTTTAAGTGAAGAAAGCCTATGTGTTATGATTATTGTTGTTCTCCCAGTCAAGAGTTTCTCAATAGCTTTCTGTATTTTGGCTTCCGTTTGAGCATCTACTGCACTAGCAGATGCATCCATTATCAATATCTTAGGGTTTAAAATAAAACCTCTAGCCATAGCAATTCTTTGCTTTTGTCCTCCAGATAAAGTAACACCCCTTTCTCCTACCATTGTCTCATAACCATCAGCAAAAGACATTATAAATTCATGAGCTTGAGCAGCTTTAGCTGCTTCAACAATATCTTTTTTTGTTGCATCGCCTTTTCCATAAGAAATGTTAGAACCAATTGTTGTGGAAAAAAGGAAAGTATCTTGTTCTATAACCCCTATTATACTTCGAAGAGTGGTAATGTCCCATTCTTGGATATTAACACCATCGACTAAAATTGAACCTTTAGTAGGACTATATAATCTTAAAAGAAGTTTACTTAAAGTGGTTTTTCCGCAACCTGTTGGTCCTAAAATTGCAACAGTTTCTCCAGGGTCTATTTTTAAAGATACATCATTAACAACAAAAAGACTATCTTTTTTATAAGAAAAAGAAACGTTGTTAAATTCAATTAAACCTTCAAGATCTTCTAAAATAGTTTCTCCTCCCTCATCCTCAGACTCCACTGAAAGCACTCTAAATATTCTTTCTGCTCCCGCTAACCCTAATAAAGTCATATCTAATACCCATCTCAAAAACATCGTTGGCATTCCAAGAAACCCAGCCAAAGTTAAGAAAGTAATCAATTCTCCTATTTGAATCGGTTGAATTGTTAACTGCCAACCAAAGAGATTAAACAAAATTGGTCCAATAATTGATGCTTCGATAAGATATGCAGCACCCAAAAAGATAGAAGCGGTTACAACGCTTATTATTAAACTTGGAATATAATAAGCTGAGGCTATACCTCTTGTTACAAGAATTTCTTCTAATTCTTTGATGGTTTTATTAAATTTCTTTTTCTCCCTTTCTTGACCACTAAAAGTTCGAACAACTCTGACACCAGTAAGATTTTCTTGGAGTTCAGCGTTCATTTTAGCGACACTAGATTGACGTTTAATACTGAGAGGTAACAGTTTTTTACCAAACTTATAAAGGAAGTAGAAGTAAAAGGGCATAGCGAGTAGAAACACTAGAGATAACGTTGGTGAAGATACCCACATAGCAATGAAAGTGGCTACTAAAGTGAATATAGTTGTACCTATCATTCTAACTCCAGGAGAAACAGATGCATTAATCATGCGAGTATCAGCTGTTGCCATGCTCATTAAATCGCCAATCTTTGCACTGTCGTGAAAATCCATGCTTTTCGTTTGTAAATTCTCATATAATTCTAACCGGATTTTCATCTCTACATGTTGAGCCATTATTTCATTGAGCGCAGAGGATATGAAATTAATAACTAACCTTGCCAAACCTAAACCTAAAATAAATAGAGCCAACCTTATAATTATTTCTAAGTTTTTAGACGGTATATATATTTCAAAAACATCACCTAATATAAATGGAATGAAAATCTGTAGAGCTATTCCTCCCAGAGAGCATACAGTGATAATAGCTATTTTACCTTTATGATCAAAAATATGACCTAAAAGCCAATATTTGTGACTTTTAGTATACCATCTTTTTTTTAGAAAATAAAAATGTTTTGATTTTTCTTGTGTTTCCAATGTAGAAGTAGAGGTCTTTAGCGTCATGATTACTGAATTCCTACTGAAGAATTATTCTTGAAATCTTTAATACCTACTTTAATAAAGGTATCATTATTCCAATAAAAGGAACTATATTGTTTTTAATGACTTTTCGCTTGCTACTTCTCCTTTTCATACTCTTCATGTATTTCCTTTATGAATTTTTAATAAGTGAAATAATTTCATTTCTCTGATGTGACACTAAAACAAAGTGTCCAATACCATAAACCAATATTCCCTTTTTTTTGAAAGTGTGAACCTTTGAGTAGAAAAAAACTGAGAGTGTGAAAGATTTCATAACATAAAAAGATTGATCTATCGTCAGTATCAATGAAAGTAATTATTCTAAAGGAAATATTAAATGTGTTTGGATATTCTTAAATAATTCTGTTACCATGTTCAAAATAATGGGTGAAGTTATAAATTATGGAGATTTAGTTAAGCGAAACTACTATTCATGGACAAATCTCAATAGAGCAACTGTTAATTATGATTTCGATTTTGAGAGTTTTTATGATGATTTGCTTAATAAATTATATGAACATAATTTATTTTATGATGATTATGCAAATGCTGATACAGAAGTGTTTTTTACAGTAATAGAAGAAGATGACCCACCTTGTTTTATAGACGGAGAAGATAGTTGTTATAATCCACACACTTTCAGATTTTTGGTTTATAACGAAAAATATGATAATGAAAATATTTTTTATCACCTTTTCAAAGAACATAAAATAAAAGACCCTAATATTGTCGAACAAATATCAATAGGACCTTGGAAAACTCCAAAAATTGATTTAGAACCTCTTAGAAACTGTACAAATCTTACATGTCTCGAAATAGACTACAATATTGAGTTGAATAATATAGAATACATACCAACGAAAAATATACGAAGACTTAAACTTAAGGTCTCTGGACCTATTGACAGATATATTGAGCACATACAAAAAATGAAAGAACTTAAATCTTTATCATTACGTGTTGTGGACGAATCAGCTCAAATAGACTTAACACCAATAACAACAACTAATACAAAAATAGAAATACTGAGTATTTCAACTAATGATAAAAAGGTAAATATTAAATCCTTATATAAGTTAAAAAATCTCAACAGAACATTATTAGTAAATATACATGATATAGATTTCCATTCACTATATAAATTAGAAAAATTAGAGCGACTAGATATACTGTCAAACGAGGAAATCGATACTACTAAATTATTACCGTTATTGGATAGGGATGTATCAGTATTTATAAATGGTAAATATCAATATCCTATTAGAGGACCAAAATTGAACTGATAGGAAAGTAAAGACTATTCACACGTTTTTGTTTAGGACGAGTTTACATTTATTTTGTCTTTTCTTACTCGTCCTATTTTTCTTTGTAAATTCTCATATAATTCTAACCTGATTTTCATCTCTACATGTTGTGCCATTATTTCATTTAGCGCAGAGGATATGAAATTAATAACTAACCTTGCCAAACCTAAACCTAAAATAAATAGAGCCATCCTTACAATTATTTCTAAGTTTTTTGACGGGATATATATTTCAAAAACATCACCTAAAATAAATGGAATGAAAATCTGTAGAGCTATACCTCCAAGAGAGCATATAGTGATAATAACAATTTTACTTTTATGATTAAAAATATGACCTAAAAGCCAATATTTGTGCGATTTAGAGTACCATCTTTTGTTTAGAAAATAAAAACGTTTTGATTGTTCTTGATCTTCCAGTGTAGAAGTAGAGGTAGAGGTCTTAAGTGTCATAATTACTGGATTCCTACTGAAGAATCATTTTTGAAATCTTTAAAACCTACTTTAATAAAGGTATCATTATTCCAGAAAAAGGAACTATATTGTTATTAATGATTTTTCGCTTATTAACTCTCCATTTTCATATTCTTCATGGATTTCCTTGATGAATTTCTTAACAAGTGAAATAATCTCATTTCTCCGATGTGACTCTAAAACGAAGTGACCAACACCATGAACCAATACTCCTCTTTTTTTCAAAGACACTGCTTGATCAAGAATAATAGGAATCGCTTGTTTGCTTGTCATAGGATCTTTTAAACCATTTATTATTAAAAAGGGAGAAGAAATCTTCCTTATTAAATGATTTTCTTTTTTTGAATTCCTTATTTCTTTAAAAAGCATCTTTAGGGGTATTTTAGGAAAGTTTTCTGCCTTCCACTCTAAATATTCATCAGGAAGAAACGAATTTTCTCTTATTTTTTTATAGGGCACTCGAATATATCTAATTCTGATAAATTTGGATAACCATGCAATAAATGTAAGAGCTTTGGAAAAAATACCACCTGTTCCTAAAAGAATCATGGCATCTAAAGGGGAATGATGAGTTATGTAATGGAAGATTATACCTGCTCCAAAGGAAAAACCTATTGCAAATACGCGATTGTATTCTTTTTGCTTGTTAGCTATTAAATCCCTTCCCCAGTCATAAAATTCTTGTGCATTATCAGGTTTAGTTAGCTCCTTGTAGTTAACCCCATGATAAGGAAGTAATGGTACATAAATATCAAAAGGAATATCACTTAATGCTTCGATCATCTCTTTCTTGTCATAAGGAGTACCCGCTATCCCATGCAGAATAAGCAAGCAGTCTTTTGAATTATTATTGACGGAAATATCTTCGGAGTAATCCATATAATCACTATTCTTGTTATTATATTGAAAAAGGGATGTTTAGTATTAATATTTATTTTTTTTACAAAATCTATCAGATTCTGAATCAGTAGAAAAAATAATTGAAACGCTTTTAAGGATATATAAATAGATCTTTCTAAAACACCGTCTGGAAACGTTTTTTAATATTATTTTCAATTTTGCAAAATGCTTAATAAATCTCCCAATATTCTAAAATTAACTTGAGTGAAATTAATACTTCTAAAGTGGAGAGAATTAAGAAATTCATGTTTGAAAGAATAGGTTTGCCTAAATTTCTAAAGATTATAGATCTAGAAGACTCGCTTGCTGAGAAAGACAGCACAATTAGTTTTTCATCGGATTCTCCAACCCGTTTTGATATTCCATTAGAGTTTGCTAGACGACAAGGAGATAATGTGCCTTTAAGAGTAAAAACCATGCCTCATATTCTTTCATGTATGAAAAATATGAAAAAAGCAATCCTCGAACTGAAAAACAACAGCCAAAATCCTAGAAGAACTATTGAAGAGAACGAGTTGGATGAATTGCATACTTTTATCCAATCTCTGAATATCTCTGGAATTGGATTTACCAAGGTTCCTCAAGAATTTATCTTCCAGAAAAAAGCTGTTGCTTATGAAAATGCTATTGTTCTAGCTATGAATATGGATAATGAAAAAATAAATACTGCTCCAAGCAAAAAATCTCTCAAAAACATCTGGATGACTTACGACAAGCTCGGTGTAGTTGCTAATAAGGTTGCTAGGTATCTGAGAGAGAAGGGGTTTGCTTCTCATGCTTCACATCCGCTTGGAGGAATAACACTTTATCCTCGTTTAGCTGAAAAAGCAGGAATGGGCGGTTTTGGTAAATCAGGTCTGTTTATTACTCCTATCAACGCACGTTATGAAACTTGGTTAAACTTACCAGAGGCTTTCTAATCGTCGTTTGAAGGGGGTTTCACCCTTGACCCCTCACGTGCGTTGAGGGGTAGTCATGAAGACTTTTCCATTATAGTTAGTGTGTCACCAACACAGAGCTAGCTAGGCTCCCTGTTTCATGGGGGAGTTTACTGAGGTACAACCACTTGTGTAGTTGCGAAACAGGTAAGTGATGATGATCACACTATCTCTACTTATATATTTTTAAATTCATATATAAACCCGTAGAAAAAAAGAGTTAGTTTTTATTCTTATTCTACGTCGCCATTTATGTTGTTAGAACGCTTGTGGCAAGATTAGTTAACTTTTCTAAACTCAGTGGACTAGGGTCCAACTCTGAGATTAGCAGCTGTTTATACTAACATTGAAAATTTACCCTTGAATGAAGGAAATGAACATGGTTGGATAAAAGATTACTGCAATCAATGTGGCATTTGTGTTAAGGAATGTCCTCCAAGTGCAATTTATGAAATTCCGATCAAGCATGAAACTGGTAGAGTTACTCACATCGACAACGAAAAATGCTTCCCATACTTTAGTAATAATTTTGCATGCACTATTTGTATAAAGGTGTGTCCGTTTAACAAAATTCCTTATGAAAAAATAAAAGAGAACTTCTTAAAGAAGAAAGAAAATTTATGAAAAAACTAATTTTAAATAATAACCATTAATTAGAAAATAGAATTTTTTTATCTATTTAACAAAAACTATTATTATCTGTAAGTGCTACTTCTTCTTAGAATGAGAGCTTTGTATTTGGGTCGCTTCAATCCTCCTCATAAAGGACATGTTAAAGCGATTGAATATATACTAAATTTGCCTGATATCGATGAGATTATTATATTAATTGGAAGTGGAGAAAAAGCTTACTCTTTATTAAACCCATTCACTGGAGGAGAGAGAGTTGAAATGGTAAAAACGCTTGTTAGTGATAACTTCGATATTAGCAAATTCTACATCATGGCAATACCAGACATAAATAGAAATACAATCTGGCCAGCGAACGTAATTGACTTAGTCCCGCAATTTGAAGTTGTTTTTACAAACAATCCTCTTGTACAACAATTATTCAAGAATCTATCTATTAAGGAAGTCAAGCAGATACCATTAATAGATCGTGAACACTATAGCGGTAAGAAGATTAGAGAAAATATGAAAAGAGGAGAAGAATGGGAATCAAGCGTTCCAAAGAATGTAATTGAATTAATAAAGAAATGCAAAGGGATAGAAAGAATCAAAGCAGTAGCATCCGACGATTATTAGAAAAAAATCAAGTTTCCTACAAGCTCACAAACTTCTTCTGATAGTTTTACGTTAGTTCGTTAATTATTACGCGTGTTTAAACGTTTTTAAGAAAAGAAATCAGTTATACCCGTTTCTGTCCAATTAAGCAGGTTGGCTATTATTCCAAAGATAATTACGAAAATCAAAACAGCAATACCAATAAGTAGAATCTCCTCCAGGATAGGAGAACCTCTTTTTCTATGTTTTAGATTTCTTACAATATTAAGAATTACCATAACCCTCATTCTTTTCTCTATTTAATTATATATAAACACCACAAAAGCATTATCTGGTTCTTAACTCTTTAAGAGTTAAATAGCAAAGTTTGGTAGAGAAAAAAAGAAAAGGGATAAAAAAGAACTAACAACCTTGTATGAGTAAAAAGACAGAAAATTCTTAATTCCAAGTACTTAGAACATCAATAATCAATCTTACATCAGATGATAGTTAGAGAAAAATTAGGTTTTAGAACCTAATTTCCTAGCATAAAGAATAAGAGCAATTGCTGCTATAATCTCCAATATTCCTGTACAATTACTAAATAAACTAAAAATAGAGTTATAAATTACAGAACCATCAGCTGTAAAAGTAATTGGGAAGTATTGTGCTATAGTTATTAGAGTCAGCGATATGAATTCCAATATTCCAAAGGCTAGAATAAAAGAGTTTAGAAATCTAGATTTCCCAAGTTCTGCATAGCGTTTAAATAAATTATAAACCACTATAATTTCTAGGAGGAGGAATAAAATAACAAACAAAGCAATTACACCGGTAACTATTGTTGTTATTTTCAGAAAATTTTCATTTTCTGCATTTAGTAAAATTATATTACCTACTATTTGTAGCAAAGCAAGAATAGAAATAGTGTAACCAAAACCAATTCCTAGTTTAAGGTTTGATATTGTAATTCCTTGATCTGAAGAGTTTAATAATCTTGATAAACTGATTGTGATGAAGATTATCGTTATTACCAGAATTATAAGTAAAAAGATTTGATTAAGATATAAATACAATATGCCAAAAATATAATCAGTCATACCATTTAGTTGCTTAATTAACATTACAATACCCATGTAAAGAATTAGGAATAATCTACCTGATAGGAGGGTTATTCCGCTGCTTTGAAAGGGTTTGAAGGGATCTTTTGATGAGAATGCCATGCAGAAATTCAATTGCATGCTGTTAATAAAATTTTCCTAATCTCCTTAAATTATTAAGAAAAAAAATTGTGGCAGTTCTTAGAGAGGGATATATTAATTGTCTGTCCAATTTCTAAGAACGTCTATGATAAGCCTAACACCGGCTCCTCTGCTTCCTGCGGGGTTATAATCCTTGTCTCTTGTCTGTTCCATTGATCCTGCTATATCAAGATGAGCCCAAGGAACATCCATAACAAACTTGCTTAGGAATCTTGCAGCAGTAATTGCCCCTCCCATTCGTCCACCAGAATGTTTCATATCAGCTACACTACTTTTGAGCTGTTGATCATAAACTTCCCATAGGGGCATTCGCCATACAGCATCTCCACTAGTTTTTGAAGCTTTTTCTAGTTTTTCAGCTACTTTGTCATCATTTGCAAAGTAACCTATAGCATGCTCTCCTAAAGCTATCGTTATTGCCCCTGTAAGAGTTGCAAAATCAAACATTACTTTTGGTTGATAATTTTTTGCAGCATAAGTTAGAGCATCGTTAAGAACCATTCTTCCTTCTGCATCAGTACTAATAACTTCGATTGTTTGACCACTATAACTTTTAATTACATCACCTGGATGGTAGGCTTTTCCTGAAGGCATGTTATCTGTAGCTGGAACAATGGCTACCACATGAAGGTTAATATCCAATCTAGCAATTGCTTCCATCGCTGCAAAAACAACAGCTCCTCCAGTCATATCACATTTCATTCTTTCCATTCCTAGACTAGGTTTGATGCTTATTCCACCACTATCAAATGTTATGGCTTTACCTATTATTGCAACTGTATCGACATCTTTCTTATCCGCTCCATATTCCATGATGATGAATTTAGGAGGCTCATCTGTCCCTTTCGCTACTGCTATGAAACTATGAAGACCTACTTTTTCTGCTTCCTCTCGCTCAAAAATGGTTGTTGTTACACCAAGCTCTTTTGATAGTCTTTCTGCTTCTTCTGCAAGTTTTGTTGGAGTTATATAATTAGCAGGACCCCAAGCTAATGATCTACAGAAGTTTACAGATTCTGCTATAATTTTTCCACTCTCAGCTCCTTTTCGTAGTACAGATTCTTCTGTTTTTGAACTAAACACCACAACTTCTTCTAAGTGCTTATATTTGTCCAAATCTTTTGTCCGATAAGTGAGATTCTGATAACTACCCATAATCATACCCTGAATAATAGCTTCAGTAGCTTTCTCTTTATTCAGCTCATTTCCTATAAAATGGTCTAAATTTACTGCTAGTTTTCCAGTACCTAGATCTCTAACTTTTCTAGATGCATTTCCCAAAGTTTTCCGAATATTCTCAAGATTATGTTTATCTTCTTTTCCTAAACCTACAAGCATGATTCTAGGGGATTTTATGACTTCTTGTGTATAAAGAACGGAGAAATCTCCCTTTTTACCTTTAAAATCACCAAGTTCTATTACTTCTTTAATTAGTTTTGAAAATGAATCTGAATCATCAACGCTAACTTGATTTTCTTCATCCTCAAAAACACCAATTAAAACAATTGGAGCATCAATTTCTCCAATATTAGCAATTAAAGTGGAAATATTCATGTTTTGGAAATAGAAGTTATAATAAAAAATTTTATGGTAGATTCTTTCATTTTACCAAAATTAAAGGATCAGAGAAGAAATCTCATTTAATAATCATGGAATACCCCTCTATCTTCTGAAGATTTCATTGATTTATCTTGAAGAGTAACAATATTTGGTGATGAAAATCTGTGAAACATTAATATTCTTAAATGAAGAAGAAGTTAGTAAGGTTGAGCTGATTCAATGGATTGGTGGATTATTCTAATAGGAACATTAGCATCACTTGGTGCAGGTTTAGCTACAGCTCTAGGAGCACTCCCAGTATTTTTCAAAAAAAGCATTTCAGACAAAACTCTAGATCTGCTTCTTGGTTTCGCTGCTGGTGTTATGCTCGCAGCTTCAGCTTTTAGCTTGCTTGTTCCAGCTTTGGAATTAGACCCATCACTAGGTGGAGGTGTATGGATTGTATCAGCTGGAGTTCTCGCTGGAGCTGTTTTTATTGCAGTCATAGACAAATGGGCACCACACAAACATTTTGTTTCTGGTCCAGAAGGAAAAGTATCTAAAAGATTAGCTGCAACATGGCTATTTATCATTGCTATTGCAATACATAATTTTCCTGAAGGTTTAGCTGTTGGTGTAAGTTTCGGAACCAATGAATTGACTGCAGGTCTCGTTGTAGCGATTGCAATAGGTTTACAGAATATTCCTGAAGGAACAGCAGTAGCTATGCCTCTATTACGAGAGGGTTATTCAAGAAAAAAAGCTTTTCTCATAGCAGCATCTACAGGACTTGTTGAACCTATAGGAGCTTTCTTAGGTGTAGCAGCAGTATCAGTCACTAAATTTGTTTTAGGATTTGGAATGGCTTTTGCAGCAGGAGCAATGATTTTTGTAGTAGCAGATGAAATAATCCCTGAAACACATGGAAAAAAATATTCTAGACAAGTAACTTTTGGAATTATAGCGGGATTCGTTATAATGATGTTTCTTGATAATTTCCTAGAACCTTTCTTAGATAAAATAATCTAATGTGTTTTATCTCACGTTCAAAGCTTTGTACAGCAAAACAATTGCTCTGTACAAAGTCTTTACTTAAAAGTGTCCAAGAGAATTGATTATTGAGACAAGCATTTTATGCTTTGAAACTAGGTGAAACAAATGGAAAAAAAAAGGATTATCACGACTATCACAGACAAGAAGAAAAATAAGCTCAAAAAACCTAAACCTCTAGAAAAATCTACAACAACTGTTCAGAAAAGAAAGAAAATCATTAAAGCGCCAAAGAAGAAAAAAACGTTTGGTAACTTTATTTCGAGCAATTTAAGACGGGATTTTGTTAAGGGGATTGCAATTGGTATAATGGGAGCTATTATTCTAGGAAGTGTAGTTGGAATCACTTTACATTTTAATTTAGATGATAATATTCCAGATAATGAACCATCCTATACTACTGCTCTCGGAATGGCTATAAGGGATCTCATTCCTGAGGTTGTGCATGTGGAAATTGTGGGTAATGGGACAATTGCTATACATCCTAGATTGATTTGGGCTACAATGGATAGGGTTGAGGAAAGTGAATTATTAACCTGGAATGTAAATGCTCAAACACTTGACTTTGTTAATGGCACACCTGTTGGAGGTGAAACAGATTTCATAATATACGAACCTGATATTATCAATATAGCTGAGAGTCTTTTCACTTCAGTAAGCAATACAACTAAAATAGGAACATATGGGGTTGCTCCTTATGACTATGAAACAATGGGATACACAGCAAATATTTATTGGGGAATGCAGTTATACCTAGCAAATACAACAGTAATACAACTACTAATCTTAGAAGATGGATTGATATTTGTAACACGGTGGACAGGAGATACCAATATGATGGGTGCAGATATTCTTGAGCCTTTAAGCGCGTTTGACGATTTATTATCAACCCTACAATTGATATTCGCACAGCATTTGGACGTTTAGGAGAGAAAAAAATGACAGCTGAAGCAATTGACGACATAATTTCGTCTTTAAAAGGAACATCTTTGCGTGTATTTGTATACGCAGTAAAAGAAGGAGATGATATTGGGGTAAGAGAATCTCAAAGGCGTTTAGGATTAAAAACGGCTAGTCATGCACAATATCATCTTCAGAGACTTGAACAATTGGGTTTACTGGAAAAAAATAAAAACAACAAATACTATTTACCTGAGAAATATACAAATCTCCGAAGCATAAAACTTGGAATACTTACAGAAGTATATGTAATACGAGGATGGCTTGTTCCTTCTTTGGGGATTTTTGGAGGTTTTCTTGGTATGAGTGCTATTATAACAATTCTCTTCTATTTCTTGCTTTTCCCTCTTTCCAGTCTCATATATGGTTCGATAGCGTTAGTGATAGGAGCAACATATGCCAGTATAAGAGCTCATCAAATCGTTAAATCTTTCAAACAAAGTGAATAATAGAGAAAAATAAATCTATTATTTTCTTTTCCTTCTCGTTTTTTCCCGTAATATTTTTTAACCAACTATTTTATGTTGCACCATGAACCGTAAAAGAGTTT
>JAUVXQ010000132.1 GCA_030603505.1 Candidatus Heimdallarchaeota archaeon
GCGATCCAGGAGTAGCTAAAAGTCAGATCTTGCAATTTGCATGTAAACTTGCTCCAAGAGGATTAATGACATCGGGAAAAGCCTCAACAGCTGCTGGTCTTTGTGTTTCTGGTGATAGCCGAATTCTTCTTCATAATCAAATTAAACCTATTTCTGAAATAGTTGAACAAGAATTTGAATCTGGCGATATCTTAAATTATAATGAACAAATGGAGTATGTTGAGAATTCTAGCAATGAAAATTTAGCTGTCCATTCAAAGAATTTACATTTAGATAAACAACCGATATCAAGATTTTGGAAAATCAAGCCTCCAAAGAGTCTAATTAGAATAACCTCACGAACAGGAAAACAACTTGTAATCACTCCTCAGACTAGCCTTCTTTCAATAGCAAAGGATGAAGGAGCAGTTTGGAAACATGCAAGCATCCTTACAGAAGGAGATAGGGTGGCTACAACGAGAAAATTACCAATTATAACAAGAAGAGAAGTACCAACATCATATGAAATTATTGAAATCTATAAAGGAACTATTACATTATCTTCTGTTGAAGACAAAGTTGCAACAATTATTGAGGAATTGAAACATAGCACTTCTTACAGGATAAAAGACATAGAGAAAATATTAAAGGTTACAGAGAGTACAATATCAAACTGGCAAGATAAAAGCAAACGAGGTTCAATAAGTTTTAGACAATTTGGTAACTTATGTAAATTAGCAAACAAAGATCTGCTGAATGAACTCCCAGATATATTAGAACTCCAGATCAAAAAAGGTCAAACTATTTTCCTTCCTAAAACTTTAGATGAAGAATGGTTCTACATGTTAGGTCTATTGATGGGTGATGGTCGGGTATCAATTGACAAAAGAACAGAGGGTTATGGTGGTGTTACTATTGGATTGTCTAATACACAGCAAGAGATATTGGATACTTTTGAACAATTCTTTCAAAAGCTAGGTTTTACAATTAGCAAAACAAAAGAAACACAATCTAGGCCTGCAGAATATAGAATTTGGTCCAAATTGCTTTATCATATTTTCAGTTATTTTGGCCTGACACCAGCTCCTAAATCAAGCACAATAGCACCTATCTGGGACATTCTATTTTATCCAAAAATTTATCTAAAGAATCTTCTTCAGGGATTATATGATTCAGATGGATGGATAACTGTAAGAAAAAATAGTTCTTCTCACATCGGAATATCTACAACAAGCAAAAAGCTTGCAAATTTTATTCAAGATGCACTATCAACTCTTAACATCGCTTCATTTAGAAGGGTGAGAAAACCAAAAACATCAATCAAAAAAGATGGGACTAAAATAACAGGTAAACTAGAGAAATATGAAATAACATTTAGCAATAATGAAGATTTCAAAGTATTTAGAGAATTTGTTGGTTTTAGGCACTCTAGTAAAATGGAGAAACTAGACGAAATATGTGAAAAAACCAAACAGAAACATCGAAATTTGGATAACATACCCCACATCTTTTCAATGGTAAATGAACTAAAGATATTCTACAATTATAGTAGTAGAGATTTGACAGGTTATCATGGAGCTTTTTCCAAGGATAATTTCGATAAAGCAATATCTCAAAAACGTCTGAAAGAGATACTAGAAAAAATTGATACAAATTGGTTAAGACACAGAATTAAATTACCTTTCTCTGTTCGAAGCGCATTATTTTCAGAAATAAACAAGAAAATAGAAAGAAAAGAGATAGAAAAAGAAACAGGACTCAATAATGATAATATTTATGATTTTTTCATGAGAAAAAATAGAGATATCTCAATTCAAATAAAAATAATTATCAAGCTAAAAAAACTTGAAAATATAGTTTTACCACTGGAAATAACAAAGTACATAGATAACGTAATTGAAAAGGTAAAGGAAAAACACAAATATTTACAGAAGAGATATGAGTTATTAAAGACATTAGCAAATTCAGATGTTTTATGGGATGAGATTGCACAAATTGAAGAGTTTGAAAATACAGAAGAATATGTTTATGATTTGTCAATACCAGAAACTCATAATTTTATTGTAAATGGATTTGTTACACATAACACCGCAGCTGTGATTAGAGATCAAGATACAGGAGAATTCACGTTAGAAGCAGGAGCGCTAGTATTAGGAGATAGAGGGATGGTTGCAATAGATGAATTTGACAAAATGAATAAAGTTGACCGATCATCAATACATGAAGCTATGGAGCAACAAAGTTATCACCCCTCATTTGAAATAATGACTCTAAATGGGAATAAAGAAAGAATAGGTTCATATGTTGATAACCTATTTATTGAGAATAAGAATTCAAAGCTTGATGGCAAAAACTGTGAAATATTACCACTAGAGCACGAAAATTTGCAAGTTTTAACAACAGACTTCAAAGAAGTTTTTAGCACAAAAGTAAATCGAGTTAGCAGGCATACATCTCCAGATTATTTTATTAAAATTACATATTCAAATGGTAGAGAACTATTAGTAACTCCTGAACATCCTGTTTATGTTTATGAAAATGATTCTATTTTAACTAAAGAAGCTGATAAAATAATAGAGGGAGATTTTGTCCCTGGAATTAGAAAGCTTGAAAATAAAAATAGTGCGGTTTTAGCGACAAATTTTAATAGAGGAAGAAAGCAAGTAGTGCTTCCTGATGCTATTAGTAACAGTTTTGTGCAATTTCTTGGATACTGTATAGCTGAAGGATACTCATATTCAGGAACATCAGATGAGGTAGGACTAAGTAATACAGATCCTGTAATCATTAGAAAAATGAAAAACTGCATCTTTGACACTTTTGGTGTAGAACCCATTGATGATACACATAGAAATAGAACATTACGCATAGTCTCAACTGATATTTACAATTACCTAAAAACTAACTTTCCTAATATGTTTGTAAAGAGCTATGAAAAGAGAGTTGATAAGAAACTATTTTGTATCGATAAAGAGAAGAGAGCTCTTTTTCTGCAAGCAGTTTTTGAAGGTGACGGATCTGTTGAAAGTGCAGCTCTTTCTTATTCAACAGCATCTAGGGGCTTGGCAGAGGATTATCAAGATCTTCTCTTGACTCTTCAGATTAATTCTCGCATTCTAAGCGAGATATATTCTTTTGGAAAAGAGAAAAAAGAAAAAAGAACAAGGTACAAAGTATACATTACAGGGGACAGTATACAGAGATTCACTGAAATCGTACTTCAAAACATAGTAGAGAGTGAAAATCTTGATAGAATTTTAAGAAAAAACAAAAAGAATATCAGACATCATGATGTTTTACCTACTTCAACTAGCTTAAAAATAATAGAAAGTTTGCATAGCATTGGATTATCATATAATGGTTATTTCCATCAACACATTAAGAACAATTATGGTATCACAATAGATGTAATTCAAAAATACATTGAAAAATTAGAAATAAGAATCAAATATTTAATTGACAATATCGTGAAATGTAAAACGCTTGAAGATTATCGGAAATTAATAAACTACTCAATTGCAAAAATGTCAAAACTAGTTGGATTATCAAGGAATACTCTATCAAAACATGAAAAACTAGATGTGATGCATAAAAACTATCCTTCATTACTAAGAAAATACACTTCAGTAATAAAAGAACAAATCAAACTTGTTGAAAAGAGTATTCAAGATCTAAGAAATCTAATTATTCTCAGATGGTTAAGGGTTAAGAAAGTTGAAATAATTGAAAATACTGATGAACACAGAACTGACTGGGTCTATGATGTTACTGTAGAACCTACAGAAAACTTCATCAGTCATGGATTAGTGCTTCATAATACTGTTAGTATAGCTAAAGCTGGTATTATTGCCCAATTAAACGCTCGAACAGCTATTATTGCTGCAGCTAACCCTCGTTTTGGTCGCTATGAACCCTCACGCTCTCCTGGAGAGAATATTAACCTTACATCTACTATCCTTTCTAGGTTTGATTTAATATTCATAATCAAAGACGAACCTGAGATTGAATTTGATACTAAAATGGCCCGTCATATCTTAGAATTAAGGCGAGGTCATTTGTTAGAAGAAGCTGAACCCCCCATTTCTATGGAACTTCTACGCAAATACATAAGTTATTCCAAACAGCATATACATCCAGTTCTTACCGATGAAGCTATGGAAAGAATAGAAAAGTACTATTTAGAATTAAGAAAGGAATCAGATGGATTAGAAATAGCTATTACTCCCAGATATTTAGAAGCCTTAGTCAGATTATC
>JAUVXQ010000134.1 GCA_030603505.1 Candidatus Heimdallarchaeota archaeon
CCAATTCAAGCGTTACAAGCAGCAACAATCGAAGGTGCTAAAGCTATCTGGATGGACAAACAAATAGGTTCTATTGAAAAAGGAAAATTGGCTGATTTATTAATATGTAATCAGAATCCACTTGAAGATATAAATCGAATAACAAACTACAAGAACTTCAGTCATGTTATAAAAGATGGTAAAATTATGGTTGAAAACGGAAAAATAGTTTATTTCTCTCCCTTTCAAGGGTTACCAAAATAATAAGAGAAGAAAATTATTCTTCATAAACACTAGAGTATAGCTTACATATCTTGCATAATTTTCATCATCAGCATCTTTCCCCTATGATTTATCAACATCAGTATATACTTGAGTTAAAAATAGACTAGAAAATGTGATAATTGTAAATATTGATGCAAAAAGTAACAGCTTCTTCTTGTGAATTCGTTTGGATCTTATAATTGAAATCTTTAACCTTCTTTATAAAGTTGTAATTACTATTTTAAAAATCTCTGCTTCACTAAAATAAAGTTGAAATTTCATAGGTACAGAACTGAATTGAATCTTGTTCATATATAGCTAGTGAAAAACTTAAATGCATATCTGATTCCCTATTGGACATAATGAGCTATTTACAAGATGAAATTAGAGATAGATATGAAGGGAGAGTTGATCACCAAGCAAATAAATGGACTGCATTTCGTATACTTCAAAAATATCTCGAAAAATTCAAGTTTGACGCAGAAGAAATACAATTGTTGGGAGCAATTATCTCTGATGTAATCAATAAACATGGGGGGTCAAAAGAAGAAGTTTTTAGGGCATTGTATAAAGGTTACAAGATGTGAGAGGAAGAGTTATCAAAGATGTTTTCTCAAAATAGTGATAGTCAATCTAGATGTCAAATTGTCTCTATTGGAAACATTTTCTGTCTTAAAAAAAAGATTAAACTAGCTTGATAAGAGCTTTTTCTCTTTTAAACAAACTAGTTGAAATTTTAAACAGACCTGCTGCAATGAGTAAGAGTAATATTGGTCCAACAACAATTCCCAGTATTGTATTGTAGAAGAATAACACTACTTGTAATCCAATCAATATTAAAAGTGGTATTAGCAGTAATCCTCCTAATTGAGTAGCATCTCGAACTGTTGAAACTCTAGTGGAAACTAAAATTAAACCTTCAACAGCTATTATTGTGATTATTGGGCTTATTACGAATAGAAAAATTATCGATATCAGATCAGGAAAAAAAATCCTACCTATCAACGGATACAATATAATATCCATCACTATAGAAAAAGTTATGATAGCGACTGTAGTGGCAATGAATGAAGGAATGAATGATGAGATAATCTTGCCTGTTACTATTTCTTTCTCAGTCAAAGGTGTAGTCAACAATGCTTCCATCGTTTTTCTCTCTCTTTCTCCCGCTATTGTCTCTGCAGCGATTACTGAAGTGATAATAATTGGCATCATAGCAACTAAAACTAATACAATATATCCAATGCCAATAGTTGATTTAGCTTTATTTGTAAAGTCTTCCCAATCATCTATAGTTCTTGATAGAACATTATCCATGAATGTTATAGCACCCTCATTAGTATTATCACCAGCACCAAATGAACCAGAATATAACATTACTTGTAAAGGAACTATTGCTCCCATAACCAAAGGTAATACTATAATTGAAAATACGATATATTTTGATTTTGTATAATCTTTCATATCTTTTATTGAAAGAGCCCAAAGTCTTTTCCACTTCATTTTGATTCCTCCATTTCATCAGGGTGATTATTACCATTAACTAATTTTAAGTAAATTTGTTCTAAATCAGGTCGATTATGTCTAACTTCAGTAATGTCTATGTTTAATCTCGATAAATCTTTGATTATTATGGGAGTAGATTCTTCAATATTCTCAAGCTTTAATGTTACCGATAATTTCTCTTTATCCTCATCAGTAATTTTTATTGAACTTGTGCTAAAATAGTCTGATATTTGTTTATCCCATTTTTTGAATCTGAAGATTGTAATAACATCAGACTGTAATAATGATCTAAGCTCTGAAGGTTTTCCAATAGCTATTAATCTCCCTTTTTCTAAAATACCTACTCTTGAACATAATTTCTCTGCTTCACTGAGATTATGGGTATTAATGAAAACAGTTCTATTCTCATTCTTAGTTAAATTCACTATTAAATCTCTTACCATTTTTGCAGCTTTAGGTGATAGTGATCCTGTTGGTTCATCCAAGAAAAGCATTTCGGGTGAATGAATAATAGCTCTAGCAATTGCAACCTTTTGTCGCATTCCTTTAGATAATTTTCCAGCAGCTTCATTTTCCTTGTCAGCTATGTCGAATTGCTTTACTAAGTTCTTAATCGTCAATTCTCTCTCTTCTTTTGGAATATCATGAACTTTTGCATAGAAATCCAAATTGTCTCGTACACTTAATCTTTGATATAAAGAAGGTGTTTCTGTAAGAATCCCTACTCTCTCTCTAATTTGATTTGACTGTGTTACGCTGTTTAATCCTAAAACTGAAGCATTACCTGAAGAAGGTTCAAGCATTCCAGTAAGTAATCGTACAGTTGTTGTTTTACCCGCCCCATTTGGGCCCAAAAGACCGAATATCTCTGATTCGTTAATTTTCAAGCTTAATCCGTTAACAGCATATAACCCATCAAACTCTTTTGTTAATCCTTGTGTTTCAACAACAATCTTACTCATTTCTTTATCACTCTATAACTATTTGCGTTTCATTTGATATAGCTCTATTTAATGTATACGAAAAGGACTGATATGACTGATATAGCTAATATTGAAAGATTCAAGGAAGCAAAACCTATTCCAAAAGGAATGTAACGTAAGATTACAACAGAGTGTATTCAGAGTCGTTTAGAAGTATCCATTAATATATACAAGAATAAATAATTCGTGTTAGTAGCTAGGGTTTATATATTAGATATATGAAGTATCGTTATAAAATCGAGTTTACCACTTTGGGGTTTCAATGAATTCAGAAGATAAAGTAGATAAGAATTATGACATTGCTTCAGTCGCTAATTTAATAACATCGTTGAAGCAAAAAGACTCTCAGACATACCCTAAAACAATCTCTACTCTATGTAAAATAGGTAAACCAGCTGTTTCCCCATTGATTCAAGTACTTCGAGCTGAAGATAAAGATTTAAGGTATTTAGCTGCAAAAGCTTTAGAGAAAATAGGAAAACTTGCAGTTCGACCGCTTATAGATGAGTTGGGGAATAATAATTCATCTATAAGAATCTGTGCAGTAGAAACTCTAGGAAAAATAGGTGATACTCAAGCAGTAAATTCTTTAATTTCAACTCTTATGGATGATAAAGAAGAAGAGATCATAAGAGAATACGCAGTTTATGCATTAGAAAATATAGGGAAACCTGCGTTAAAACCACTAATTAGTGTTCTGAAAGATTTAGACGATTCGGGCGCAGTAGCACCATTAATGGCAGCTGCACATTACAATAATGAAATAGTTAGAACTAAAGCTATTGATTCTCTAGAAAAGGCAGGAGTTTCATATTATCATATCGAACCTAATTCAAACATTGAGCAAACTAATGGTAAAATACCTCAAGTTAAGAACGCTAATGATATAGAAATTAGAACAGGAAAGAAACAGTTTAGACAAATGTATTTAACTGATTTCTTCAAAGAAAAAGATTGATCTTCAAGCTTTCTTAAGACTTTTTTAATTTATTTTGGAATAATCTCTGCTAGATTTTTGTTACTAAGGGAGTTTAAACTAGATTTTTTACTTTTCACAAATGGCTATATTTATATGTGTGTCTAATTCTAGTACACATAAGAAGAAAGAGTTGATCAACTTGCCAGATATACTAGATGTGGAAAAATCACAGATAAGAGTGATAGCTAAACAATGCGCTATTTCGCTGTGGAAAATCTCTTTTGACGAAGGTGTAAGAGCTTATGTTCAAATAAACAACAGTCTCTATGTACACCCTGCAAGATGGAAATACTGCCTTAAATGTGGAGAAATCAATAAGAAAGAGGCTATGGAGAAGCATAACTGTCTATTTGATGTTGAATTCCCTATTATTATTCAAACATCCTGGTATCGACTTAAAGCTTTCTTTCTAACTGATAAGTATAAGACTAC
>JAUVXQ010000151.1 GCA_030603505.1 Candidatus Heimdallarchaeota archaeon
TGCTGTCACCTTTCAGTATCTAGGGAGTATTGTTTCTTATGGTCACTCTCTATATTTCAAAAACTATTGGAATCTAATAATGGGTGTTATAAGTTTCTCATTGGCAATTTTAGTAGCTTATTTTGTTATACCTATTGATGGTCTTTTAGGTATTGGTATTGCCTATCTAGTAAGGCATTTTATTACTTTGGTAACCTTATTTGCTGTTTCTCAGAAGTATTTCAAAGTACATTATCCAAAAACAACTCTTCTAATTATATTGTCAATAATGTTAGTGTCTTCGAGTATAGGTGCAGTATTTTATTTCTACGTTTTCAATTTCCTCTTGAACACTTATAATATACTTATTTCATTCTCTATAAGTACTGTACTATTCTGTGGTTTAATTCTGATATTCAAGATATTAACAAAGAAGGATATCAAATTCCTTTCAGATATTTTTCGAAGTTATGTTAAGGGCATTTCTATTCCTAAGAGAGAAAAATAACAGATTCATCGTATGAGCTGTTTTTATTCAATAAATCTAGCTCATATGGAAATATGTGCAGTAAAAATTCAACTTTGATTAACATCTATTGCTTCAGTAATAAGATTAGCATATCTTCTAGCCTGTTCTTCTCTACTGTAATTACCTATAAACTCTTTTTGTGCTCCATATGATAATTTATTGTCTTTCCACTTTTCGTAAAGAGATGTTAACATTGTAACAACATTTTCAGGTTTTTCATCATTTACATAAGTATATTGCTGTTTCACTTCCTTGCAGATTTTAACAACTGCTCCTTGTTTTCCAATGATAAGAAAATGTGAATCAACTTGCATGTAATCGTATATTTTTGTTACTAAAGCATATTTGTGAATTTCTGGATTAAAGACAAGGTGTAAATTAGATCCTTGAAGTTGCTCATAATATTCATCTCCTTGAAGGTAACCTAAATCCTCAAAAAATGGAACTATATTGAATTGTTCTAATTTCTTGTAAATAGTTTTTCGTGAAGTGTCACCTGCATAAGCGAAACAAATATCCTCTGGTGTGAGATTCTTTTCGCAGATAAGAGCATTCAGTGCATATAGAAAATTATCAAAAGTTTTTTTGTAGATTGAATGAAATGATCCAGAGTAAAAGATCTTTAGTTTTATCGTTTTCTGGACATTCTTCTTATCTTCAAATACTGAAGTGAAGCCATTGTAGATTACACCAATCTTCTCTAGTGGAAAGTCTATATTTGAAGAAATAACTTCCGCACAATCTTTAGAAACTGTTACAACTAAATCAGCTCTTTGAATGATTTTTTTCTCCATTTTAGAATGTCTCTTATGAACAATTTCCAACGGATACTTAATTGTAGGATTACCACTCCAAGGATCTCTGTAATCAAGAAGTAAAGGTAAATTAAACTCAAGTGAAAGCTTATTAGCTACAATAAATGAAGAAAATGGTGGAGCGGTCACTAGAATGCAATCGGGATTAGTTTGATTTATTGTTTTTCTACCCTCCTTTACAGCTCTTCGTATCCAAGAAAAATAGATATCAGGAAAAACGAAGAGCTTATCCAAATTTAGAAGTTCAAGAAGAGCAAGAATTTTAGTTTTATACCCCCAATATCTTAATTTCGATTTTTTTGCGGTGAATAACTCCTTGACATTGAATTGCTCTTGAATTCCCTTTGTTTCTTCTAAATCAGTTTGACTAGTTAACAAAACTACTTCAATACTGAGGTAATTTAGAGTGGCATCATTACAGCTAAAAGCTCCCACTGTCCAATTTAAATCGTCAATAGCAAGATAGTCTATGCTTAATAATTCGTCTTTTATTTTATTATCTATAGAGGTTCCTTCAATTATTAAGTTGGGTACTGTTAAAACACTAATTATTATCATTACTAAAAAGAATCTATACTTCATTAACTATTACTTCTCTTTTATTATTTAATACATAATTATGTTCATATTAGTATTTATCCTTGATAAAAAGAAAAGAAGAAATCAGTAAATGAGCAGATTTGAAATAATAGCATACACTTAAAAACGAACTATTATTGACTAAAATGATAAAATGAAATTCTTTTTAATGGACCATAATCAATCTTCCTCTGCGATAAAAGAGCGTTCTTTAACAATTTCTGTTTTTGGACAAGGGAAGATGGGTCTTCCTATCGATGTTGTTTTTCTTGAAGCTGGTTATAATGTTATAGGAGTCGATACTAATTCTAAAATAGTTGATCGTATAAATTCAGGGGACATTCCAATTATCGGGGAGCCTGGTGTAAAAGAAGGTTTAACTAAAGGGATGACAGGTAAAAAATACTATTGTACTCTTTCTGTAGAAGAAGCGGTAAAATCTTCCGATATCATCTTGATTATTATTCCAATTATGCTAGATGAAAGTAAAAACCCAGATCTTGAACCTCTTCTATTAACCCTAAAAAACATAAGTGAATATCTTGAAAAGGGACATACAATAATTATAGAGTGTACAGTTCCAATAACAACAACAAACGGAATAATAAAAGAGACCTTAGAAAAAGTTTCTGGTTTAAAAGCTGAAGAAGATTTTGGTTTAGGCTTTTCTCCTGAAAGAACTTTTAGCGGTAGAGCAATAGCTGATATAAGGGATAATTACCCCAAGATCGTTGGAGGAATTAATTCAAAGAGTACTGAAAAACTTTCAATGATATATAACTCAATAGCTCACAAAGGAGTTATTGAACTTACAGCTACTGAAGCTGAAGCAGTGAAAATTTTCAAGGGTGTTTATAGGGATGTTAATATCGCTCTTGCTAACGAATTCGCTATCATAAGTGAAAAACTTAATATCGATGTAAGTAAAATCATTAAAGCAGCTAATAGTGAACCTTTCTCTCACATCCATCGTCAAGGACCAGGAGTAGGAGGTCATTGTATTCCAGTATATCCACAGTTTTTAATTAATATTGCAGAATCTCGGAATGTTAATGCCCTTTTAACAAAAACAGGAAGAAAAATAAACCTTTCAATGCCTGAACATGTTATAAAAAGAATTATTTATGGGTTTGAAAAAGTCGGAAAACACTTAGATAAATCGAAAATAACTTTACTAGGCTTGGCTTACAGAGGAGATGTCAAGGAACACCGTTATTCTCCTTCTATCGATATCACCAATCTTTTAAAAAACTGCAATCCAAGAGAACTTGTTTTGAGCGATCCTCTTTATACAGCTGAAGAAGTTGCAGAAATAGTTGATGTAGAGTTTGAACAAGATCTTTTAATTGCAACTTTAAAAGCTGATTGTCTCGTTATTCTGACAGATCATAAAGAATACAAAGAAACTGAATTGAGTAAAGTTTTGGACAGTTTGAACAAACCTTTTATCATAGTTGATACGAAAGACATCATACAATCAACTAGAGATTTAGAAAATGGATTTCTGATTGGAATAGGTAGATAAATATTATAGGTCTCAGGTGAAAAATATGAAACTCTTTATTATTTCTGGAGCAAGACCGCAGTTTATTAAACTTGC
>JAUVXQ010000128.1 GCA_030603505.1 Candidatus Heimdallarchaeota archaeon
ATTTTTGATTGAACTTTACAATAAGGACACTTTACAACACTCTGGGTTTCATCAACTTCCAGAGGTGCAGAACAATTTGGACATAAAATACTTCTCATCTCAGCCCACCACCGTCATAGGCTTGAAAACATTCTTGAGAGTCAGTAGCCCTAGTATAGATACGATTATACCAGCAATAGATGTTGCTACAGGTGAATATCCCATGAAGTAACTGAATGTCCCCCCTCCAATAAGCAACAGGAATGTCATCGATAGAAAAATCATTCTGAAAATTTTTGTAACAGGAATTTCCCCTATTATTATCTCACCAGTATTTCCGTTGATCGCTACTCTGTATGTTTCTCCCTTAAAGTGATAATCCACTTTCCATACGGGAATATGTACGAAATATACTCCTTCAAATGTTATTTGTGTAGCACAATCGAAAACTTTTGTACATGCTTTTTCAGCTTGAGCTCTGTGATCATCAAAGACAACTGTTTTTGCTAATTGATTAGCTGCATCAGCAGCTATTTCTGATGAAAGATATTGGAAGTCTTTTTCGGTCTTAACAAGCTGATTATGGTTGAAAGGAACAGCTTTATTGAAATCACGTCTAATGATTTCTTTCGCATTTTCATAACCATACATCGAACTTCCTCGCCTTCCTATTAAAACAACTAATCGTTTTTCATTAATATTATTCTCAACATGTCGATATACTGTTATGTGCTCTGTCGTTGTGATTGTTTGACCTTTAGAACCTCTTCTTCTTCTTGTTCTAGTTTCGGTGTATTGCCGATAACCCATATAATGAGTAGAAGCAGAAATAGCTACACCCCAAAAAGGAAGTAAAATGGGAGATATATTGGTAATTTGATATTTTGTAATCCCTCTTAATTTTCCTTTCTTTTTGATGAAATTCTTAATTATATTTTGTATATTACCCTTAGAAACGCTATTTGATAAAATATAGTGATTATCAAAAATAGAACCATCAGAAAGTAATGCTTGACCACATGCTTCGCAGTTAAAAATAGCATCTTCCGGATTTATATCTAAGGGAGCATTACAGTGAGGACACTGAAAACCTATTACTTGACTCAATCTACATTACCTAAATTATTAGAATTACATACCTACATATAAAATTTCACAAACGAACTTCAATAGTGAAGAAATAATTGTACTATTTTCCTTTATCATCATTTATTTTTGAGATTACGGTTTCTAGGATGTAACACATTTTCTTGAAAATCTCAGTCTTTTGAGGAAAAATGTATTTCCCATTCATGCTAAGTTCCATAATTTTAAAAGAAATTGGGAGAATATCAAGAAACTCGATACAATGTGGTTTATATTCTTCTATCCATAAATCAAGTAATGCTCTATTTTTTTCGCTTAAATCAGGTGGAACTTGGTTAAAAACAAAGAAGTTCATAGAAGTAATATCCATTTTGCTATAAATATCCAATAACATCTGCTTTGCTCCTTCAAAACTAAAGGTTGAAGGCCTTAAAACAAATATCCTTGCATCTGCTACTGTTGCAGCATGTACTGATTCAGATCTATATCCTGGCGCACAATCAAAAATAACGTATTGATAGCCAAATTTCTGGAGATTTTTTACCATCTCGTGCAAGATAAAGAAAGCGTGATCTTGTATACTTTTCATTAATGAGAGTAATCCTTCACCATAATCTACCCTCGATTCTGCTAGTATTAGTGATAGATTAGGATTATCTGTTTCGATTAATGTTTCTTCCATAACTTGTATCTTACCTAATAATATATCATTTATAGTGTACTCTATTACTTCTTCTGGAATTTGAAATATTTGATGGATAGTAGGTTGTGCGATATCTAAATCAATTAGTACAGTTTTGTGTCCTCTCCTTGCTAATTCATACGCTATATTACATGATAGTGTAGTTTTTCCTGGCCCTCCTTTCTGACTATGTAGCATAATCACATCTATATCTCCAGTTTTTGAGGAAATTACTTTCTTCAGATCTGTTTCCATCATTACTTTTCATCTCAATTATATTCAAACCGAATAATTTCTACTTCTGTTGATTGAAAGCTATAATTTCTATAGTACTCTAATTAGCTTCTAGATGGTTTCATTTTCAAAACAGCAACCTTATATTAGAAGATTTTCAACAATATGATAGATAATACACTAACAAATGTCTTATAAACATGAAAATGAATAAAATTAAAATAACCAATATACGATTTAATATACTGAGTTATTATCTAGCAAGGGGATATCTAGAATATTAAAAGGTGTAATTATGAATATACTATTTGATGAAACACAAAAAGAGAGAGGAAAAATCTTCGATAACTTCAAAATTTTATCACACGATTTAGAAGCAGCAGACCATAAAATAGCTATTTATGATAGCTACCCTATAAAATACAGTTCAATTAAAAATGCTGATATTATGGTATTTCTTTGTCCAGATGGATCCAAACTTTATGGTTATGAAGTCCAAGCTCTTCTCAGGTTTATTGATGAAGGAGGATCTTTGTTTATTTTCGCTAATGCTGGAGGCGATAATGGATTAAACACCAATTTAAACACATTGCTTAAACATTTTGATATAGAAATTATTTCAAATCAAGTTTTTGACTATCAAGAGTTTGACGCTGATCTTGAAAGGTGCCCTATTGTAGATAGAATATTCAAACACCCTATAACAAAAGATGTCAAAAAATTGACATTAGTATCTAGTTGTTCTCTAAATATTGGTTCAGATGTTATTGAGCTTGTTCGAACCAAACAATCCAGTGACCCGCCAAGTTCTACAATTATGGCTTTGGCACATAGGGGTAAAGGAAAAGTTTTCGTGTCAGGATCCTACTTAATGTTTTCAGATAGAAAAGCAGGAATCAACTTAAGGGATAATAAGTTATTAATTACGAATTTGTTCAAGTGGTTAGAATTAACAAAAGGAAAGAAAATAAAACCTGGTCAAGTAAAAACTATTGAAGTTCAGAAAACTGAAGAGACACAAATAGCTGAAACTGAAGAGATACAAGAAGTTGAAGTGGTTTCTGAAGAAATTCCTCAACCTATGATAGTGGAAAAACAGATAGAAGAAGAGAGAGTTGAAATACCTACTCAAGAGATTTCAATTGAAGAATCAATTGCAATTGTATTAGAGTTAAAAGAACAGGTGGATGCTTTAGATATAGAAGATCAGGGATACAAAGACATTTTACTTACTGATATGGCAAGGAGAAGAGGTGTCGATTATGGTAAAATCATACCTTTTCTGGATAAAATAGAAGATGAGAAAGAAAGAGAAGAAATAGTAGTAAGTGAAGAAGATATACCAACGTCTATTCCTATTCCAGAATCAGTTAAAGAACTAATAGATAGAACCATTGAATATAAAGTTCCTAGAGATACAATAAGAGAAATTAAAAAAGTTGCATCAGGAATAATTGACCCAACAGAGACTATAGAATCTCTTAAGGGGACTATCGATTTGTCTGAGATGGTTGGAGCTGTAAACTCATTAAAGAAAAGTGTCGACATTTTAAGTGCAAATATTGTTAACCTTTTAGGCGAGATAATTCTTGCTTTACAAGATTTAAAAGGTAAAAACAAGTAGGATTTCAGTTAAAATGTTGTTTTACGAACTATGCAAATGCTACAATCTTCTTGAAAAAACGCGAAAAAAGTTAGAAATGGTTGATATCCTCTCAAACACGTTAAAAAAAGCAAGTTCAAAAGAAATAGGAAAGATTTCACTTCTTACTTTAGGAAAAATTCACCCTGACTTTATTGGTATAGAACTTATGCTAGCTGAAAGAATGGCAATTAAAGCTCTTACAATGGCGAGTGGAAGGAGTGAGAAATCAGTATTAAAATATTTGGAAGAGATAGGAGATTTGGGAGAAACTTCACAGAAATTATTGAAAGGAAAAACTCAGTCAAGTTTATTGGTTTTTACACAACAAGAAGAGAAATATGAACCTGAAGTTCTAGAAATCTGGAATATACTTGACTCTATAGCCAAAATGTCAGGTGAAGGTTCATCTGATAGAAAAATAAGAACTCTTTCAGGATTAATTTCTAGAGTTCAACCATTAGAAGCACGGTATATTATGAGAATAGTATGTGGTCAATTAAGATTAGGAGTCGCAACTCAACTACTACTGGAAGCCCTTTCAAAGGCAATTACAGGAAGCAGAGAAAATAAGCATATTATAGAACGTGCATATAATAGATGTGTGGATATTGGTAAAGTTGCTGAAACACTCTATGAGGAGGGTCTAGAAACAGTACAAAAGATTGATGTCCAAGTTTTTAATCCAATTAAGGTCATGCTTGCTCAAAGAGTTTCCAGTTCTG
>JAUVXQ010000107.1 GCA_030603505.1 Candidatus Heimdallarchaeota archaeon
GTTAAATCTCAACAGAATTCGATTAATATAAATGTATATAAAGACCTTTGAGCAATTTTATCTTCCCTTGAAATTATAAAGATGATAAAAATGACAAATCTGGAAGTCAAAAAAATAGACTTAGAAATTGAAAAACCATTAGCAGTAATCAATTCAAAAACTTTGGATGAACTTAAGATTAAACATTCTTCAAGGATTAAAGTTAAGAATGAATCTTATGAATTAATGTGTGAAGTCGTTTCTTCTAGCGATCTTGTCCCTCCAAATAGTGTTGGATTAAAAGGATTAGATATTGAATCATTAAAAGTTGCGGAAGGACAGAAGGTTAGTATATTCTCGAGAAGACGCCCTGCGTCTTTAGAATATGTAAAGAATAAAAGAACTGGGAGCGTTTGGAATGATTCCCAAATTCGAGCGATTGTTAATGATATCACTGTAGGTAATTACACCGATTTAGAGATATCAATGTTTACTCTAGCACAATATTATCTTGGATTAAATATGGATGAAATAACAAATCTGACCCAGTACATGGCAGAATCTGGAACAACTTTAGATTTTGAAGAACCAGTTTATGATAAACATTCTATAGGTGGTGTTCCTGGTAACAAAGTCTCACTAATTATTGTTCCAACAGTAGCAGCTGCGGGATTACTTATACCTAAAACAAGCTCAAGAGCTATCACAAGTCCTTCAGGGACAGCTGATACAATGGAAGTCTTATGTGATGTTAATTTCTCTGCTGATGAAATTCTGGAAATTGCTCCAAAAACGCGTGGAATGCTTGTGTGGGGGGGAACTCTAGATCTTTCTCCCTTAGATGAGATTGTTATTCACAAAGTAGAACAACCTTTAGGAATAGATCCTCATAGTCAAATGCTTGCAAGTATTTTTAGTAAGAAATTGTCTACTGGTGTTGATTATCTGGTTCTAGATATCCCAACAGGGGAAGGCACAAAAATGCCAACACGTGAAGATGCAATAAGTTATGCTCAAGAATCTACAGAACTAGGTCGTAGACTTGGATTGCAAATAGAAGCTGCTTTAAGCTTTGGAGAACAACCTTTAGGTCGAGCTATTGGTCCTGCTCTTGAAGCCCGTGAGGCTTTAGAAGTTATTCAAGGAAAAGGGCCAACTAGCGTGTTTGAAAAAAGCGTTGAACTAACAGGGATTCTTTTTGAAATGGCTGGGTTAGCACCTCCAGGTCAAGGTGGAGCACTAGCATCAGATTACGTACTGAAAGGAAAAACACAAGCAAAAATGGAAGAAATTATAGGAGTTCAAGGAGGGGATCCTAACGTCAAACCCGAGGATGTTGTTGTTGGAGCATTCACCGCTGATGTTGAAGCTCCAAAAGATGGTTACATAGTTAAAGTCTCAAATACTGCAATTAAGAAAATTTCAAATGCTGCTGGAACACCAAGACATAAAGAAGCAGGAGTTTTTCTATATAAGAAGACAGGTGAATTCTGTAAAAAAGGAGATAAACTTATGACTATCTACTCAAATAGTGAAGGAAGATTGACAGAAGCTTTGAATCTTGCATCTAACTTGAAACCTTTTCAACATGAAGGTATGATATTGAAGAGAATTGCTTCTGGTCCAAGAGCAGAATCTTAATCCTTCACTCTATTTTCTTCTTTTCTTAGAATCATCCTATTGAAATTGAAGGTTTGGTCGATAGATTTGACTTCAAAACCAATTTTAGACCAAAAAGGTATAATTGAAGATATACAACATAGTTGAATAGTATTATCACTTAATGTACTGTTAACCAAAATTCTTGCACATTTTGTTCCTAGTCCCTTTTGCTGTAAGTCTGTTCTGACTTCGAAAACATAAATAATGGGGCAACCTACAGATTGAAATCCTCCTTGGAAATCACTTTCTTCTGGAATAACTGCTGCAACTGCTACCAATTCACTTGCTTGGAAAAAACCATAGCATCGAATATAAGGGTCAAATTGAATTCTATACGAAGTAAAAAAAGGAAATAAAGAGTCTGGTACTTCATCATAATCAATTATCTGTACCATAATATCATCGTAAAAAGACCCGCCAATATTCATTTACATTAAAATCATGTTAAAATCATTTTAAACCCTTTTGATACTACCAAATACTATTTTTTTCTCATGTGTGATTCATTTTTCAACAGAAATACTTTTTATCAAAAAGATTTTGAGTTTATTTGTTATGTCTGGTTATGATCGCGTTATTGATTCAATGTTCGGAAAATCTATTTTCAAAAGCGAATCAACATTATTTCCTGAATTTGTCCCTCCTGAACTTCCTACAAGAGACAAAGAGATTACAAGACTTGCAAAGAATTTTAGATCTCTGTTGGGAAAGGAAGGGTCATTTTCTGTTAATGTTGCAATTGTTGGACAGCCAGGTATAGGAAAAACCGCACTATGTAAATATACCATGAAACATTTCGCTGAAGCTGCAAGTTCTAGAAACATTAATGTAATGTTCTTGTACTACAATTGTCACTCTTTTCGAAGTAAAACAGCTATCTTACGAAACATTCTCTCTGAACACTTCAGGATTCAATCTAGGGGTTTTAGTGATGAGGAAATTCTTGATATGCTAGTTAAAAGACTCTCTAAAGAAGACATGAGGTTAATTATTGCCTTAGATGAAGCCAATATGCTCAATTCTGATGATATTCTATCGATATTCCATGCAGGAGAGTATTTTGGGTCAGAACAAAGTTTGATTTCTACAATAATTATTTCTAGACCTATTGAGTGGCGTTCTTTGTTGAATGTACCTCTTTCTGGACATATTCATGATCAGTTAGATGTTCCAGGATATACGCGAGATCAAATTTTAGAGATTCTGGAATATCGAGCAAATCTAGCTCTTGTTCCAACATCTTATTCTGATGATACTCTTAATTTAATTGCAGATATTTCAGCTCCATCTCAGAATGCAAGACTAGGATTAGAAATTCTATATAGAGGAGGAAAAAATGCTGATTTAAAACTAGAATCCTTCATCAGTGCAGAATATATTAGAGCTGCAAAATCTGATGTGTATCCTGAATTGCGAAGAGATGTACTTGAGGAGCTGAGAGTACAAGAGCTCTTATCAATTATGGGTGTTGCTAGAAAATTAAAGGCAGAAAGTTCAACCTCAACAACCATAGATGAAAGCTATGAAGATTATCTTCTTTCTTGCGAAGAATATGAAATTGAATCAAGAGGTAAATCAACATTTAGAGCTGCGATAGAAACGCTCCACAAGGTCGGAATGTTAGGGAAATCAGTAGGACCTATAGCACAGGGAAAAAGAGGAAGAAGAGCTCAAATAACTATTCTTGACATACCTGTTTCTGTATTAATAGAGCGTATAGAAGCTATTCTGAAGAAAAAGATTAGAGAAAATAATATAGACTAGTTAACACAAATCATTGTCATAGAATTCTTGACACCTTCAGTAATAACACTGTCTTTCAGGACTTTATTTTTGAGCTCATCCATAGTGTCAAAAACAATTTTAGCAATTAAATCATAGATACCATAAACGGCATAAACTTCAGATACTCTTTCCATCGCAATTAAACCATTCTTAACTTTGTCAAGCATACCAGGATGAACATTAATAAGTATATATGCGGTTTGAACCATGTTATCACCAACAATGTGTTAAACTGCAAGATATTTATGTATTTAAAAGTACATCTAAACGACCTAAAGGGATAAGAGTTTACTTTTACACTGCTACAGACGATAATGTAACAAAAATGTTAAAAAATTGAAAAGCAATTAGTAATTGAGAAAGGATGGATGTAGAAGGATATAGTTTTCTGCAAATGCTTCTTATCCAACATACTATCTTAAGTAAAAGTTTGAGATATAAGATAGAAAATAACGCTAAAAAGTGATTTGGTGACCAGACGGGGATTTGAACCCCGGGTCACATGCACGATAGCTTGAGGATACGCAATCAAACAAGTCCCCAAGCATGTATCATACCAAGCTTGACTATCTGGTCTTTCATCGCTTCATCTAGTGGTGTTTTCTGTTTTTCTTGGCATTGGTTTCAATTTAAAAGTTTCTATGTATTTCTTACTAATTGAGATGGATATTTTATTAAGTTTTGAACATATTTTTCAAATAAGTTATTATTTCCTCAACGTTATTAGCTCCGATTATTGGTTCTCTCTTTCTCTCATCTAACCTAACGTCAGTTAATTTTTCTGCCCAACCACCTGTGTTCATGAGAACAATTATTGGTTTATCGTACTGCCAAGCAAAAGCTATTTCAGATAGCGTTCCCGCTCCACCTTGAATAGCTATTACAGCATTTGCTGAAGAAACAATTATTTGGTTTCTAGCATATGACATCCCTGTTGTAATTACAATGTCAACATATGAGTTGGCATCTAATCGTTCAAGAGAAGGTAGGATTCCAACAATCACGCCTTCCTTATAGTTTTCAGATCTTCGAGCTCCTTTACACACTGCTTCCATTACTCCTCCTTTCCCCCCACAAATTATGCGGAAATCATTATCTATTAACCTTTCACCTAAATTTTCGGTTAGATTTCTTATTTCTTCCTTTCGAATCATACCTGAGCCTATTACAGCTATTTGTTTTTTATTCATATGAAACTTTTATTCCTAGAATAAAAAAACGTTTTTGAAAATTCTTTAACTACTAATATTGTTGTTGGTTCTTGGAATGATAAACTAGTAAGAAACGCAATTAAATTATCTTAATATGAAAAAGAATAAACTTCTATTTTCGATAAAGTCACTGCTATTATTGTTCAATCTCTTAAAAGTAACTCTTAGGTTTTCATAACATATTTAGACTGATTTAAACCATTTAATTTTCATTCTGTTATTTTACTTAGTATGCGAAAAATCTATAAACACCCAAATAAAACAAAGTTTGTTCAATATGACTTCAGTAGAACTATCAGCT
>JAUVXQ010000041.1 GCA_030603505.1 Candidatus Heimdallarchaeota archaeon
AGAACATTTAAACATTCAAGGGATGCAACAATTCAATAAAGGAATCAGTAAATCCGTCACTTTAGACTTTTCTTGGGCACAATTCGTATCAACTTTGCTTTATAAAATAGAACGAAACGGGGGACATCTTGTATTAGTGGAACAGTTTTTCCCTTCCAGTAAATTATGTTCTCACTGTGATTGGAAGAATTTAGAACTCCAACTATCAGAGCGCGAATGGATATGTGTAAAATGCTCAACAGTTCATGATAGAGATGTCAATGCTTCAAAAAACCTTCTAAAAGAAGGACTCAAAATCCTTCAAACCAATAATATCACGATTATTCCTACCGTTGGTACGACGGGAAGTTACGCTTGTGGAGATGGTGTCAGACTTTCTTAAGAGAGCAATCGTCTAAGAAACAAGAATCCACCGCCTTTAGGCAGTGGTAGTTCAACTCTACTTTTGTCCAACTATCATAACATGATCTTTCTCAAAAGATTCAAGGTCAATTGTCTCTAAGATTGTTAGACCAAAAGATTTCAATTGTTCTTCAACTTCTTTGTAAATTAGCTTTGGTTCTTTTGTGACGTCAATACTCCTTGCTTTTACAGCTATGAAAAAGTATCCGTCTTTTTTGAGAAAAGCTTTGATGTTTGCATTCAGAATCTCTGCTTGAGTAGGTTGAGCTACATCTTCATAAATGATATCAACCATTGGAACAGTAAAACTGTAACCTTCCGGGAAACGTGCATCAGCATGAATTGGAATAATGTTTTTTCTTCTTTCCGCTATATTTATCAAGTCACTAACTGATCTTGAAGAAAATTCTAATGCATAAATTATACCATTTTCACCAATCATATCTGAAACATGTGATACAGTTGTTCCTGAAGCTGCTCCAAGATATAAAATTGAACATCCTTTGGAAAATGGGTATGTTTTCATATTATTACGTATCGCAGCAGCAAGTTTACTTTTAAAGGGGTCAAAAGTTCTGTATTCTTTTTCATCAATTTTAATTAGACGTTCAGTATAGACTTGATATCCTGGATCAGCATTTAAAGTAGCTAAACGAACATTTCCATCTCTCAACGTGATCCAAAATAAATCGTTATGTTCATGGTTTTTTAATTCCAACATTATTATCAATCGCTCCTCTGCTTATTCTTCGGTGGTCCCGTTCTCTTTTTGTTATATCTTGGCTTTCCTTTAGAGTATTTTGGTTTTCCTTTGCTGTATCTTGGCTTTCCTTTATCGTACCCAGATCTAGGTTTACTGTATCCAGATCTTGGTCTGCGGTCACCAGAAGGTTTAAAGTCATACTTGATAGGTTCTTTCTTACCTTCAGGAGGATTTTCATATTTTTTCTTAATTTCTTCAATTTTGCGTTCTAAATCATTGCGTAGTTGATCTCCAACAAATTCACCATGAAATGCGTCTACTCGAGCAGCTATAGTCAACCTCCCTGCAATAGCTCGAGCAATGTTTCCTCTCTGCCACCATGGACAACTGTGTAATTCAGGAATTTGATAAATAATTCCATGTTTAGGTGGTTTTGCACCTGATTTTAAGGATCGGAAAAGAGCTTTTTCAGCTCCGAGAAGCTGAACTGTACTTGCTGGTAACATTGCCATCTCTCTCAAACCTCCTGCAAGTGCAATCAAACGTGCAGATATTGCTGATCCTGCAACTGCTTGCAGATTGGGCGCTACTCGCATTAGTTCTCTTTCAATCCACGTTTCTAATCTCTCCCTTTCCTCATATAAATCAAGATTTCTTGATGCGAATTGTCGAAGTGGAAGTAAATCTTCAAAAGAATAATCAGCTCCCATTGAACTTTTAGCCTTTCCTGCGATCTCAGCACTTTTTTGAGAACTAAAACCAAATTTTTGGAGTTTTTCTACTGTAAAATCGCTTCTTGAACCGATTTTTGTAATTATTTTGCAAAGAGTGACATGATTCTCAATAATTTTCAGAATTTCAGGAAAGTGAGTTCCATACCACTCTCGAATTCTTGAAACAAATAAGTTAGCAGTCTTATCGATATCATCCATCGATAAAATTGCATGAACTACCATTTTGTCTACACGTTGAGAACTGTGAGCAACTTTCTTTTTTGAAAGAATGATACCCACTTCTCGGATAAGTTCTATATACTCTCTTATATTAGAAATATAATTGCCTTCAATCAGAATCCCAGCAAGATTGTCTTTAAATTGAGTATAAACCTCTGATTCTAAATTTAATTCGCATTTTTTTCCAACTGATCGTCCAAAATGAAGAACGTCGCTATTGTTAGTAATTATTTTTTCTATTTCAATCTCATTAAATAATTCTTGAAGCTCATCAGAGTTGTTGTACAAAGCTAAATTATGTATTTTTTGTGCTATTTCGTTAGCATTTTTTGGATAAACTTTCTTAGCAATGAGATTATTGTCATCGTCATAAATGAAAAATCCAGTAATATCTGAAAATATCTTAACTGTCATTAGGCTCTCAGAACTCATAAAGATAAAATGAAATAAAAAAGGTTTTGATTTTAATGTCTTTGAATAAGTTAAACAAAAGACATTACAGGAAACCTTTCTTTCTGTTGAGTGATTAGGTCTTTTTGTCTTAGACTTAACTCAGGGTTAATACCTATTAATAAAGATCGCATATCTTCAAAATTAGCTCGATTAACTAAAAATGCTCTATCTAGTAATTGACGAACTGTGTACCTTATAGCTCTTGGATTTTTCTGTTTAAAAGTCTCAATAATTTCCTTTTGGGTTAAAGCCCCATTTTCTTCAAGTAATTCAATAATCTCCATCGAACCTTTTGGTAATCTTTCTCTTTTCATGATAATCACTATTCTCGAGTGTGTGAGTATTTTCCTCACGTGTGTTATATTCGCACACACCTTTATAAACCCTTTGGAACCATACGTGTAAGGTCTTACACACACGTATTTTAATAAAAAATGGAAAAAGGTAGGTTAATTGTGGGTTTTTCTAAACCTAACCCTAATAATAGGAACAGCTATAAGGGTTGTAGCAACACCTGCTAGAATCCAACCAGCTATCGCTTGGATCGTTGACAATTGATCCCATAGCTTCACATTGCAGAAAATATCTATTCTTCCATCGTGGGCTGTATGATTGTCCAATTTGAGTGGTAAAAAGACTACATGCCACCCATAATTCTTGAATTCTAGATTCGTTTCATAAAAGATGTCTACGGCATCGTGCTCATTTCTAGTAAAAACGATCTGTTCAATTGTATTATCACCGTATAACACTGTTCCAGAAAGATATTCTTCTTCAATATATGGTAGATCTTTGTTTCTTGTTATTGTGACTCTTAAGCTAATTTGGCTTCGTATGTATATGTTCTCAGGGCTGGTTTTTATACTAAAACTAGGTCGATGAGCTGAAATTAACCACTCGATCGTGTCATTGACTATTTGACTATTTTTATTATCCATAAAGAATAATTTGTCATATTCTTTTCCTAATCCTGTCCTATTTTCAAATATCTCAAACATATCCTTTACAAGTCCAAAATCTGTAAAAGGATATCCTGAACCAAAAGCCATAACTCTTCCTTCTCCTATCTCCGTTGAAATAACTGCTGGAAATTGTGTTGTTAATTGTGTTGTTGGGTTGATTATGCTAAAGTAAGCCAAAACTTTGCTGTTAGGATTATTTTCAGGGTCTATAATACCAAGCGGTGTTCCCCAGAATAGGAATTTATCCTCTGTTAGTATTCCATTATTGAGATTGGTTGTTGCTTCAACAGGTGCATAGTATACTCCTGAAGCTACTGATATATTAAAAACGCTTAATGTTTTATTACAAGTATAATAATTGCTTTGTATTAGTGGGTCATAAGTCGTGCTATTTGCTTCAGAAAATCTAACGCTATTTACTAGGAACAGTAGAGACCCACCCCCTACTACAAAATTGTTTATTTCATTAATTTCATTGTCCGTATAGTTCAATTCAGGATCTGAAAGAATGAGAATATTGATGTCTTCTGAAATGGAAATTTCTCCTAAAGCATGAACATTGATATGAAATCCTCTATCTAATAACCGTCTATAAAGATAAAGATGCGAACCATAGGGAGATGAAGCTGAAAACCAACCATTTCGAGTGTCATTTTCATGTGAGATATCAAAGAGTACTGTACCTCCAAAATATCTTGTTGTTATTGATATATCTATCTCACAACTACTATAGTTTCCATTAGTTAGGCGTATAGAGGCGTTAATATTCCTCATTTGTGTATCCATTGGAATAGTGATATTTACATATACATCGTTCCATCCATTTTCTACAATAAGTGTTTGTGCAACTTCAACAAATTCAGAATCACCCACAACGTTCGTGGTTATGTTCTGATTGCTGGATGATGCTAGCTTAAAATGAAAACTTTTTTTATCTCCTTCTACGCAAGAGTAGAAATATAAATTTTCTTCTGAAATTCTATTAGGATTTGTAGCAAAAATATTCTCATCAGCATTTTCTTGAAGGAATTTAAAAGCGTTATAGGGGTCAATCATACCCCTTCCTTGAGCTACAACTGGGTAACCAAGATCATCTGCAGTTTCTAATACAGCTATTTCATATTTTTGACGATAATTTTCTACTTCTGGGAATGCTTCTCTTAGAAGAGCAAAAATTCCGCTAACTATTGGAGCAGAAACTGAAGTTCCCGAAACATATTTTCTACCTCCAGTTATTGCATCACTACCACCAATGCGACTTCCTGGTGCTATAATGTCTATACCAACTGAGAAATCACTAGTTGGACCACGCGCACTATAAACAGCTAAATCTGTTATATTATCGGAGGCACCAACAGATATAACATAGTCCCATAAAGCAGGAGCACCTACAGAACCTCCAAGTGGTCCATAGTTACCCGCAGAAGCAACTACAAAAATGTTTTGCTCATATGCTGCACGCATTAATTCTTCGAGTGGATCACCCATTTTTTCATAAGTTATAGAAGTTAAACTAGCAGATATTATATCTGCTCCCATTTCAATTGATTTATCAAATCCATTGTATAACCATTCATCTTTACCATAGTTTGTTTTGTCAAGCACCTTAATATTCAGTATATTAGCATCTGGTGCTATCCCATAGTGGTCAGTTTGTACAGTTACTCCATCTTCAATAAATTTCCCATTTCCAGAAAGAATGGAGGCAATATGAGTACCATGCCCAGAAGAATCTGAGATGTCTTCACCTACGACTCCAGCATCCCAATGAAAAATAATCTTCAATTCTTCAGGAGCTGTATACAATGTTTCTAAACCTGGAGCGTTTGAAACATTGATACCACTATCAAGTACAGCTACAACAACATCTTTCCCATAGTATCCCAAATCATGGATCTTATCTATTTCTAATACCTCTCGAATATGTTTCAATTCTATAAACTTTGGTAACTCTGTATCTAGATTTTGGGGTATATAATATCGATATGCGCCTATGGGGTAAGTGTATTTAATATCAAATCGATCTAATTCTAGCTGTTCTATCATCGTATCAGAATAAGAGATGCTTATTGCTGGAATAGAATAATAGGCTTTATCAACTTTAACACCTAAACTTTGAGCTAGATTTTGGAATATATTTCTATCTTCAAAATCGAAGAAAGATATTAGTGCTCTGTTTTTATAGCTGTAAAGTTGTTCTAATACAATCCTGAATTCCAAAGGTTTTTCCCAACGTTGTTCCAAGGCAGCATTATTGTAATTTGATTGAATAAGGTCGATTTCAGTCCTTAATTCTTGGTCAAAAAACGGGCTTGAATTTAATGCAACTTGAGAATATTCTTGCATTCCTGCAAATGCAAGAGATATTGGGGTAATAATCATGATTAGTAAGCTGATACAAGATAGCTTGTTTTTCATACTTAATGGTAATATCTCTCCACTTTTAGATTTTTCCCCTAAATTTCTACTATTTTTTTTGTCAGAAGATTACTTTATTAATTTAGCTCTTCCAAAACAATGACTTTAAAATGGAAATGCTTATATCTTGGACATAGAAGGATGATTTCAAGGTGGAAAAGAAATGCCTTATCAATGGTTAAAACGTTCAAGAAGAAAATTATCTGGTGGTTTGATTAAACAGTCTGCAAGTAAAAAGAAAAGGGATGTCGGACGATATCCTGCTGAAACACAAATGGGTTCCCGTAGGTTAAAAGCAGTAAGAACAAGAGGGGGAAACACAAAATTTAGATTGCTTAAAGATGAGTTTGCTAATATTTTAGATCAATCGACAGGAATTTCACAAAAAGTTAAGATTATTGATGTTGTAGAAAACAAAGCTAACCGTGAATATGCTAGAAGACGTGTAATCACTAAAGGAAGTGTTATTGACACAGAACTTGGTAAGGCTATAGTTACAAGTCGTCCAGGACAACATGGTATAATCGCAGGGATTCTAATTGATAAGAAGGAAGAGTAGTATTTCTTCCAAATATTTAATAAAATAAAAAAAGGAAGAATCATGTTACGACGAAATCGTTATTTTGTTCTCTATCCGGAATACTTTGATAAGTCGTTATCAAGAAAACAAGGGAGGAAGGTCATGAAGAACAAAGCTGTTGAAAATTGTGATTTAGCTAAAATTGTCTACGCATGCAAACATTTAGAATTGGATTATAAAATTGAGAAAGATAAAAAATATTCTCGTAATTGGTGGAAAAGTGAAGGGAGAATTATAGTTAATCCTGATAATATTATAAATAAAACAGAATTAATTAGAAGAATTGCTAACATCTCTCGGAGACTGAAGAAGGTTGAAAAACCCAAAACAGATAAGAAAAAGGGTATCAAACCCACAAAAAGAAATTAGTCTTTCTTTTGGAGATAATTTCAATGAACTCAAGAATTAAAAAATTGGGAACTATTCTACATTTTAGTGATTTAGGTAATGCCATTGTAAAGAATCCAATCAAACTACCAAAGATTAGTGCTAATGTAGTTGATGAAAAAATGATACACATAGGAAATGTCAATGACATTTTCGGTCCTGTTGAAAATCCTTATGTTAGTATCAGAATTAAAAAAGAATATAAAGAAAATATTACCTCAGAGACTCAATTGTATGTAATAGAGAAACGAAAAAAAGTTAGAACTAAAAAATATAAGAATAAAAGAAAGTATTCCCCAAAAGATTAATGTCGGTGTTTTCTATCCTATTACTACAAAATTTCATCCTTTTAAAAGAGTTGTAAAGCGAGTAGAACGCAGTTATACCATTTTTAGGAATGTATCAACACTTATATATTATTTCAAATATAGTATTTGTTGGAAGGTAAGATACTAAATTAGTGTAGAGATTCAAAGTCAGCTTTACTAATTTATGAAGAGTGATTATTATGATTCCTATAATGCGTATTAAAATTGAGCAAAATTACAGCAATGCTTTAGGCGAGGAAATAATTGAACTAATAGAATGTTCAAAAAATGGACAATTATTATATAGAGAAGTATTAGATTTGTTAGGGGATCATAATTCGATTAAATTGAAAATCGATGAACTCTTATTTACGAATAAAATCCTAAAGATTCCACTCGAAGTGGGGGGAAATATCAAGGATTTTGTTTTAATAATTCCAAAAAAGGTAATAATAGGTTGGACTACTATGGTATGCCCGTGTTTCGTATGTCAACGCATTGATGAATGTGCTGTAAATAATCCTGTTAATCCCGTGTCGTGTAAATCATTTAATGAATGGTTAAAAGAGGAAGATAAGAGTTCTTCAATTAAAGATTTTGAATATGAAGTATTCGAAACAAATGAAGAAGATAAAAAAGTTGGTCAAATATATAAATAGAACTGACTTTTCTAAACTAGAGAGAGTTAGATTTTCTAACTTATTGTGAACTGTTCTTCAGCTTTTTGTGGAAATTGTAAGATTTTTCTTTATTATTATACACTATTTTTATATTAATATCTAATAAAACATACTTAACATGAGAGAGATTATATCTGAGGGCTCAAGAAACAGTGCTTAAGGCTTTTAATAAAAAACTTAACAGATCTTTCAATACCTAAAAGATAAGAGTCATAAGTCTTATCAATTAATTATTCATACAAAGTATGTAACGTGGAAATGTTGAGTGAGGATTACTATTATTTTCAAGCACGAAGTAAAGGATATAGATCAAGAGCATCCTTTAAATTAGAACAGATAGACAAAAAATTCCATGTTTTTCATAAAGGAGCATTAGTAGTTGACCTTGGAGCTGCTCCTGGGGGGTGGTCTCAAGTTGCAGCTAGACGCGTGGGAAATGAAGGTAAGGTTATAGCTATCGATAAAGCTTATATTTCTTCTTTTAAGCAAAAAAATATTGAGATACTCCAAAAAGACATTTTTGATGAAAAACTAGTTCAACTCATCAGTAAAGAATATGGATTGGTTGATGTTTTACTCTCTGATTGCGCCCCTTCAGTTTCTGGCAAT
>JAUVXQ010000121.1 GCA_030603505.1 Candidatus Heimdallarchaeota archaeon
AAAAAAATCAACGACTCAATATTAACAATGGATGCTGTTCTTAATATGTCCTATTCATTATGGAAAATAGGCAAATTTGATGATTCTTTAGCAATTATTGACAAACATGAAGATTTAGTGGAAAATCATAAACAGAAAGAACCTCATAAAGCTATAATTCAAAAAGCTACACTCTTAAGAATTAGAGGGGTTAACTTTCACGTTCTTGGAAAATTGAATAAAGCTTTTGAATTCTATCAACAGAGTCTTGAACTATGGGAAAAATCTGATAATAAACAAGAAATTAGTTCTACTCTCAATAATCTAGGCGTACTGTGTAGAGGTAAGGGAGAATTACATAAAGCATTAGAATACTACCAGAGAAGTCTTGCAATATATGAAGAACTTAATAATGAAGATGATATAGCTACTTCATTAAACAATATTGCTAATCTTTATCGGAATCAAGGTGATTTAGAAAGAGCCTTAGATTTTTATCGTAAAAGCCAAGCTACATGGGAAAAAATAGGTAATCAATCAAATATTGCATTATCTTTCTGTAACATAGGTGAGATATTTCTACAACAGGGGAATATAAACAATGCAATTGAATATCTCCGAAAAAGCCTTCGTCTCAGGGAGAAAGTAGGAAATAAACACGAATTAGTTTTAACTCGCTTTTATCTCATTTCTGCACTCTTAGATAATAGAAGAACTAAAGATGCACAGAAACATCTTATCCACATTAAGGAGATTGTAGAAGGTGAAACAGATCCCTTCCTAAGTCAGATAACACGAGTATCTGAAGCTATGATTCTAAAAACAAGTACTCGTATAAGAAATAAAGCTAAAGCTGAGGAAATCTTTCAAAAAATCATAGAAGAAGACATTGTTGATTATTCAATAACTATTGTAGCTCTTCTTAATTTTGCTGAATTGCTACTTGACGAGCTAAGAATCACTGGAGACACAGAAGTACTAGCGATGCTTAAATCAATTTCTCTTAATCTTCTGGATGTATCAAAAAGGCATAATTCATATCTATTATTAGCAAAAACATATTGTCTTCAATCTCATTTAGCTCTAATAGATTTAGATCTAAACAGAGCACGAAGTTTGCTTACACAAGCTCAATTTATTGCAGATGATAAAGGTATGTGGAGAATGGCAAGAAAGATTTCAAGTGAGCATGATGTTTTATTAAGCCAAACAGACAAATGGGAGGCGCTTGTAGAAAAAAATGCGCCAATGATTGAAAGGTTGGAACTTGCTCAATTGAGTAATATCATGCTAAGAATGATACAAGATGGGGAACTTACACCACCAAAATTGCTGAATGAAGAACCCGTTCTCTTACTAATATTAGCAGAAGGTGGCATGCCCTTATTTTTCAAGAACTACCATACAGAAGGACAACTTAATAGTTATCTTATAGGGGGCTTTTTATCAGCAATTAATGCATTTAGCAAAGAAACATTTTCTGTTGAAGGCTCAATTGAGAGAATAAAACACAATGAATTTACAATGCTCACAAAAAGCTTCGAACCATTTTTATTCTGTTATATCATGAAAGGACAAACTTATGCAGCAATGCAGAAATTAGAGGGTTTTGTGTATAGTATAACTTCCTCGGTTACAATAAGTACTGAACTACTTAAAGTAGTAAAAACTTCTAAACCCCTCTCTCTTGAGTCATCAAGAGTTATTGAGGATATAGCTGTAAACATATTTCCAAGCAAAAGATGAAACACATCTATCTAAAGAAAGGAACTTCTGCAATGGTCATTTGAGACACTTTTTCAAAGTCAAGTGAAAAACTTATTGATTAGAAAAACAAACTAATAATAGAATGAGTACAATTAACGTTTTAACTTGACAATCTTTTCTAACGATGTAAATTTGCTTAATTTAGATATAATTGAACAACTATTATTGAGGGTAGAGTTTAACAACTACAATTTTCTCAGCTAAGAATGAGAAATCTGTTTTTTCAGGATCATCCTCTTTCTTATCCCAACCCATTAAAGCTTTTGCAGCCATAGGATGTTTACTAACATACCAATAAAAGACACCTTTTCTCTCTTCTATGTCGATTATCTCAGGTTTAACATCATATTTCTTGAAACCAACACGGATTTTTACATCTTCCGGATCAGCTTTCAAGTTCATTAACCAATTCGCTTTATTTCCTCGACTAGCAAAAATGTGAATTATCCCATTGATTTTTTGATATTCAAGGGGAGTTATTCTTACTTTACCCGTTTTTCTTCCTTTTGTGAACAATAACAAAAAGATAAAACCTGCACCTAGAAGAGGTAAAAAACCAACTCTATAGAATGGTATCGTAAAATATTTATTTAATCGCTTCCATTTCTTCAGTGTTTTTTTCTTTTGTTCTTTGTCAGCCATTAAGAAATTATATACAGCAGAACCTTTTCTTGGATAAAATCTTGTAGATTTACCAGTATCCTCGGAAGTCATTCAGATCAATAAGAAGTTGGGAGTTCATATATATTATTTTTATTCTAATAGCAATACTTTTTTAAAAACCTTCAATTTAATATCACTATGTGTAGAATTGGTTGATGAAAAGAGGATTTAACACCTCAACTTTTGCTCACATAGGCTTTATAGGAGAGTAATAGAATGGGAAAAAGTTTCGAAATAGAATCACAAGAAGCAACAAAACAAACTTCTAATAAATTAGATTATAAGAAAATCAAAATCATTATTTTGACACTTTGTTCAGCAACTTACTCATTCTTTTTTTTAATTACGCTCTTTATAGGATTTGGAAATGATATTCATTTCTTTGAAGAATTATTTAAAGCACAAACCATTTTATTCATTATTATACCTGCACTTTTCGCCCTCATTTATACTACACTTACCCTTTACCTTTCCTATAAAAAAGAGAACTCACAAAAAAGTTTCTCTGTCTTCAATATTATTGGATTGATAAGTCTTGGTCTATGTTTCATAGTGAGTCCGTTTATTGATTATCCAGCTACATCAGGCTTTGCAACATTAATCTATGCTTCTATTGCTTGTTTAATGTCTCTAATTGTTGCTATAGTAGGTGTGTTTATTGTTAAAATAGTGGAAAAAAAATATAAAAAACATTAGCAATATCGAGCTATGGAAGACTTGTGTTTCTGGAGAAAGAAATTGTTGTTTATGTTTTTTTTTGCGCTTTAATGAAAAATCTGTGATCATGAAGGTCTAAATAACCTTGCTTTTCTATTATTTCGTGAATATGTTTTAATTGAGTTTTGTGTTTTTTAACAGAAAAACCGGGAACTTCCCATGGAATATTGATTAGATGATAAACTAATGCACCAACATCGAATATTCGTGTTAATGGATAATGCTCTTTGTTCTCCAAAACTAGAAATCCTGCTTCTTCGAGTTCTTTGACTGCAGGAAGCGCATACCATTCTGCCCATTCATGTTTTTCATTTCCTAGTATTAATGTTCGTAATAGAGCAGCGTTTCTTCTCCCTACTTGTTGGGTAACAAAATATCCCTCTGGTTCTAAGATTCTATAAACTTCTTTAGGTGAATAAGAACCATGACGATTGATAATCAACTCAAACTCCTCATCCTTAAATGGTAAATGGTCATCTTTGTCGTACTGAAATACTTTTACACCTAAAGGGGCCAATCGTTTTGTAGCTACAGGTAAATTAGGTTCATATCTTTCAGTTGCACTTGTATGGCCTGGTAAGGGTATTAACTCTGATAATAACTCTCCTCCACCTGTATCCATATCAAGGAGAGATTTTGCTTTTCTAATATAAGGCAATACTATACTTCTGTAACTCCAAGTTAAAGGAGCAGTTACATACCTTTCTTTGTTATAGGGGAAATTCCAACCAGTTATTGATTTTTCTTTTGCTTCTGACAGATAAAATTCAAATTTTTCATCGCTATTTAGTTCTTTCATCTGTATCACTAGAATAGTTGGAAGCGCGCTTTTTCTCCCCTAACATTCCACTCATCAACAACTATATTAATGATTTCAAGAGACTGTCTTTAAAAATTAAGGAAATATTAGGTGTAAATATGAAGAAACAATTTGTTTTTGTTTTACCAATAATAATTTTTTTACTATCTTCAACCTTTAGTACAGTACAAGTGTCTGCCAATGACGAATTAGGCATTTTCGCAGAAGAAATAACTAAAAACTCAATGTATGTATGGTATTTTACAGAATTGGAATTTTCAGGCCTCTGGGATGGTTATGGGATAATTCTTAATGAAAAAACAGTTAAAGAAGGAAATACCATAGGTGTAAAAGTACTTAGAGGAGCTAATGAAACACAAGTTTATAGAGACAATAGCTCCAAAATCAACTTTGAAACCGTTGATGAACCAATTTTCGAATATTATTTCGAAGATGAACTTCTAACAGATAAGAGTCTTGACGACCTTTTGCATCTTTTTACTGTCAACGTTTCCAGTTTAATTCTCCCAATTACTGCACAAAATGGAACTCTACAAGAATCATGGTTCCAGGGAC
>JAUVXQ010000040.1 GCA_030603505.1 Candidatus Heimdallarchaeota archaeon
AAGAACTAAACCTTCAACCCTTCCTTTTTTTGATTTTTTCAAGATAGGGCGATATTAGAACGGAAGGTTTTACCTATTATTCTCAAATTGGTATAATATCTCTTTATTTTTCTCGACTTACTTCCCTTTACTGAGATTACATTTTTTATCTTGATTTGTACTACTCTACTTTAATAACTTTAATGCTTCTACAGGTGCTAAAACTTCTATTTCAGGTATTTTTCTAAAGTGTTTGTCCAATGTGACAATTTTCTTTATATCTAATTCTTGCATGCATGAGAGCATCAAAGCATCATCAAAGTCTAATTCGAATTTCTTTTGATTAATAAATGTTTTTAATATTGTTAAATAATCAGGTTTGTGAATCTTTATCCCTTCATATGATGCCAAAGATTGGATAAATTCTGAAGCTATGTCGATACTCTTTGTTTTAAATTGAATGACTAAAACAATAGAATATATTCCAAAATCATTGATAAATGTTGTATATGGTGATTTTTCAAGTTTTTCTAGCATTTTCTTACAATCTGTAAAATGTTGTTGTTTAAGCATGACCTCAAGAAATATGTTTGAATCTATGAAAAACAAATTTCATTCACTTTCCTTTAAAAACAGTTTGGTAGCTAGGTGTTGTAATTCTACACTTCTTTCCTTTACTTGTTCCAACATACCACTTATTCGTTCAGTTGGGTTATTGATTTTAGAGATATTACTTTGTGTTCTTAACCAAATGTCTACAGCTTCTTCTAAAGCTGCAGATAAAGAACCTTTTTTATAACCAAATTTCTGAAATGCTTTCTGTCGAAATATTCTCTCTTTCTCTTCATCAATTTGAACCTTTAATCCCATATTATCACTTAGGTACTTATGTCCTTATGGTTATAAAAAATCTTTCTAATACTACTAGATGCGGGAAGAATCTACCCATGTATCTTTTTATAGGTATTTTGAGAAAATTTAATCGAATTTCTTATAGAATCTCGAAAAACTCAATTACCTAAATTATCGCATAGAGTTGAGTATTTATTTAACTGTTTCTTCAGATATGAAGGAATAAAATCTAAATTGCCTTTTTAATGCCCAATACTCCCTGAAACATAAAATGGATCCTACAACTAAACATCCAGCTCCGCAGAAAGCTGCTATGGGCGGTAAAAACCATACCACTACAAAAGTGAATATCGCTGAAGTTACAAGAAAGCTGAACAAGAAAAGTATTCTAGGTATCATTATTCCTTTTATTAAATGAGCAGGAACATAAACTGGTACTAAAATATCGTGTCTCTTTTCACCTTTCTCTGTTAAAACATATAGGTTTGAAGGAAGTTTTTTTACAATGTCTGCATCTTCTAATTTGTCTAAATGCCAACTAATTGTGCTTGGACTCTTTAACTCTAAGGCTCGCTGTGTTTCTCGTATTCCTACTTCATGAGGAAATCTAGTTTTTAGATAAAGGTAGATTTTTAGTGTTGTTGGATGATCTAAAACATTACTTGATTTTCTAATATTAATAATTCTAGACATTGGTTCTAACTCACAATACTTCTCTTACCAATCCAAACATTCATTTTCCGATTGGAATAGTATACATTATTCTTACAATTTATTAAATATTATTGTATAATATGAAAAGAATATTAAGATTAAGAATTCGAACTTTTTTTCTTTTTTTCTTTATAAGATTCGCATGTAAATAGAAACATCACTGTACTCGATGAAACGATTGGAAGTGAATTTTCAATCCAATTTGGTAAAGCTGGAGGATTATTACTTAGCATTTCATGCCATTCTTCATCGGTTAAACGGTCATATATCGGTTGAATAAATTCATAAAAGGAATAAGTTCCACCTTTAGTAACTCTAAGATTTCCTTCATCATCTTGAACTATAACATATATTGCAAAAGGATTGCCCGTTCCTACTTCTAGTACTTGATTTGTATTGGTATCAGTATGAACATCAGCAATTATTGCCATTCTCTTATCAGCATCACCAAGCCAAATCTCATAACTAGAATTGGTGAATGTTGTAATTTCTTCAAGCTCTTTACCTACTTTGTAAATAAAACTAATATCTTCTTGAGTAAACGGTTGATTTTCTAATTCTTTTATACTTAAATCGACTAAACTATTGAAAATCTCTATAGTATTATTAAGTCGATTCTTAAAATCATCAGATAACAAACCATAGTCATCTAATCCATATAGCATTAAACTAACAAGACTACTAAGACGACTGTATAGTTCAGGATAAGGTTCAACATATCCTGTACTACTTCCTCCACCTCTACCTGTATTGGATTGTTTACCATAAAGAAGTGAGTCATGTCTTAATTCAGCCCATGAACCTAAAGTTGTCATCAAAGCTTTATCTGTCCAAGTATCATTTAACATATAACCTGGATAACCTACATCTGCAGGCTTAAGCAAAGGAAAGAGAGTATACAACCATAACCAGTAAAGATTCTGTGTCCAATCTAAAACTGTAAAATTTCCAAATTCTTTTTGCAATTTGAGGATTTGAGAACTGTAATCGGAAAATGTTTCATTTTCACCTTGGAGGTAATGACCAGCTCTAGCACTACCAAACACATAGAAGATATCAAATGCTTTTGGTATCAATCTACCTTGAACTTTAGATTGAACCAATTGTTGAAAAATGTAGGAATCAGGAATAAAACGTTGTCCCATCAATCTCATTCCTCTTGTATAATCGGCTATATCTGGGGAATCACTAGTTATCATTGAAATGATACGAGGAGAAGGATATGTTTTTAGATTCTCAATAATATTTTTAATTAAGTTATCATCAGCTAGATTATTTCCCTCAGGTTTTCCGTAATGGTCCCATAGTTTATAATATTCTACTACTGTTAAATCGTCACTTACACCAACAAAGAAAGAAGTAGGACGATAGATACTCTCCCAATAATCCCAAACTGTGTTTGAGTCTATAGTGCTATTAAAAGACGATATCAATAGCATAGCCATTCTTGTTTGTTCAATATTTTCTTCTTCTGTTAGAGTTTCGCCTTGAATTAAGAATCCCATTCTTCCAACGTACATCATTGCTTTAAAATAACTGCCTAAAATCTCATTTCTAGTATAGTGTCCCCTAATTTTATATTGAGAAAAATCTTCTGCATAACCAAAAATAGCTGAAGTTGCTTCAAAACCATTTTCAATATTTGTAAGTTCATCTTGTGTCATTTTTTTAACATCAACTGGAATTGAATTAGAGTCATCTAGTAGTTTAAGTATAGTAGAAAGATAAGCTATATTTTTGTTCAAAGCAGTTCTTATATTCTCTTTTAGAAAAGGGGTTTTTTTGGCTTGCTGGTCGTCTCTGAGGGCTTTTATCATTATTTCTAAGTTTTGATAAAAACTCTCCCCTTCCATTATTCGTAAGTTCATATCATATAGAATGTGATAAGTATGCAAACAGAGATCAGTTGTAATATAATTTCCTCCACTTCCTGCATCAGATGCATCATAAAAAGCAAAAATGTCATCTTCTCCTTCATCTCTTAAAACAAAACCATATTCTGCAAGGAGTTGCTTAGTTTCACTATCCAAATTATACGGAACTTCTGCTACATTAGACAAATCTGGTTCTATTTCTGTTGGGATAATAGATGGGGTAAAACTAATTGAATTAGGGGAATATAAACCAAAAGGGGTTGCAATATCATTTTTTATTCTGAATGTACAAGCTGAACCATTCACTGATTCCGGTGTTACCCAACTTGTTTCCCAATCATAATGATTATAATCTGGCCATTTGGATTCGAAATAGATTGGAACAGTGATCGCAATAAAGATTATTGTTGATAAAAATAAAGATAATGAAACACCTGCTAAGATGCTTTTTTGAGCTCTATTTATTTTCATATTATCAAAATAAGGTACACAATGAAGAATTATAAAAACCTAGAACAAGAACAATTTACTTCTCTCTTGTTCTAGTTCTAGAACGATAAATCAATTTGAACTTTAATCCCATATTTATCGCTTAAGTACTTATGTCTTAAGGCTATATACTTCTTTCTAACACTACAAGATGTGGAAAGGATCTACTCATGTATTTTTATATGTGTTTTGAGAAATCCCCAACATAAACTTTTTAAAAATAGGTTTCTCTGTTGTTAAAATTTAGTGGTAAGTACAATGAACCAAATACCCATTTTCTTCGATTTAGGGGGAACGATAATTGATAATATTGAAATTGGAAGAAAAGCTTTCAATAAGGTATTTAACAAGAATTTCACTACATCAGAAATTAAGACTATTTTTAATGATATGTCGAAGAAAATAACTGTGAGATCTCTTTTCAAGATTCCAATTAATCCTATTAAAATGATTACTAAACTAAAAGAATTTACTCGAATACAGAATCAATATATTCTTTCAGAAGGGAAGTTGTTTCAAGGTACAAAGGAATTTTTACTAAAACTCAAATTAAAAAAAGAAATAGTATTAGTAATAGTTACTCAAAATCCTCAGTTTAAAAATCAGGAATTTGTTGATAAACTGTTTAATAGATTATTTAAAGAAAACCACCCTTTTGATTATGTCTTATCAAATAGAAACAAAATGAGTATTATTAAGGAATATTTTGAATCAGATGACATCTCTAAAGCTCTATTTATAGGTGATTTACCTAATGATATGAACATTGCTAAGAAACTTCAAATCCCTGGTGTTGGAGTTGCTTGGGGATATGCTGCTGGGAAACTGGATACTCCATTCATTGTCGCGAGTTTCAACGAGTTGTACGATCTAATAGAAGAACATCTTTATTCTCTAAAGGATAAAGGTGTTGGCTTATTAAATAAATGGAAAAAAAAGTAAGAAACTGACATTTCAAAGATAGAAAATTATTATAAAGCACTAGGTAAGGATTAGTCAATGATTATTTCTACTGTTGGTAGTCACTCAGCTCTTCAGATTTTATACGGCGCTAAGGAAGAAGGCTTCAAAACGCGTGTTTATGTCATTAAAGGTCGAGAAGATTTGTATAAACGCTATCCTGTTGCAGATGAGATTCACATCCTTGAGAATTATGATGAGATGTTAGAAATTAATGATGAAGATACTATTCTTATCCCTCATGGCACTCTTATTGCTACTCTAGGTGAAAGAGTAGTCGATATTACTTTGAAAATCTTTGGAAACCGACAAGGGATGATTTGGGAGATGAAACGTGAACTCAATCTAGACTTATTAGTAAAAGCAGGTATACGTACTCCTAAATCCTTTTCTCCAGCTGATATTGACTCTTTGTGTATAGTTAAATTTCCTGGGGCTAAAGGAGGAGCTGGATACTTTCTATGTTCAACTCCTAAAGAATATCAACGGAAATCACAAGATCTGATTGCTAAAGGAAAAGTCTCTGCAAATGATGTAGAAAACGCTCAAATACAAGAATACATTGTAGGAGTAACGATGTATCCTCATTATTTTTACTCACCTTTACAGGATAAAGTTGAGATGTTGGGGATAGACCGTAGATACGAAACTAACGTCGATGCTTTAGGTCGGTTATCGATGGAAGATGCGTCAATTGATACGACTTACACTGTTGTTGGAAATCAACCTCTAGTAGTTAGAGAGTCACTCCTTCCAAAGATTCTGGAATATGGTGATAATCTCAGAGCGATGTCAGCAAAACTCTTTTCTCCTGGTTTGATAGGTCCTTATTGTCTTGAGCTAGCCCTCACACCTGATGAAATTATATCTTTTGAATTCACCAGCCGAATCGTTGCAGGAACAACTTTGTATGTCCAAGGATCTCCCTATTCTAAGATGCTTTATGGTGAAGATATGAGTATGGCTAAAAGAATAGCTAGAGAAATTAAGTTTGCTATTGATACGAATCGTCTTGAAGAAGTTTTAAGCTAAGGAATTCTTCCGACTAAAACCGTTTTTTATTTTAAAGCCTTGAAACATAAGAATTCTTCCGACAAAAACATAACAGAAAGAAATAAAAAGAGTAAAAATAAGAAGGTTTACGAAAGACTCAGGCTTATGTTCTTAGAGGTTTTCAGCTCGAGCCTTTCGTATTTTTTTTCCGTTTTTTCGTGAAACTCTTAAACATCTTTGGACGATAATGTCTTTCGGTTGTTCATTTTTGTTCTTTTAGCTGCGTCTTTGATAAGACCAACGACTTCTACATTCAATCTTTCGATGAAATCACTAGAAACGTTGTATTCACCTAGTCCTTTAATGTATTCACGAACTTTGGATTTGACCAATAATATATCTACAGATTTACCTTTTGCCATAATTTATTACCTCTTTGTTGTAAGGTACTTAAAATGTACTTAAAGTCATATTTAAAGTTTAAGGGTAAATCCGCTCTCTTTCTTGATTCTTTCTCGTTTTAGACTTCACAATACTTGGTAATCTTCGAGAAATGGTGCCTAAAGCCCTTTTCCGACAAAAACCATTTGAGTTAATAATACATTTGTTTGTTATTTTAACGAAAACAATAGTTTAAAGCGTTTTTGATTTTCTGGTTATTCTCAAATCTGCTCTTTTCTGCAATTTTAAAGCGTTTTACAGATCTCTAAACATTTTCTTTTATTCTGTTACTCAAAATTGGGTTTCAGAATTATGTGTAAGGCATAAAATGTATGCATTACTATATTGTTAAATTTCTATATAATATGCTACGTAGAATGATGAAAAAACTAGTCTAAGTAGTATTAAAACATATAAAAATATAAGTACTATTTCACTCATCAAAATGATTAGCTTGTTCTATACTTTTGTAGATATTCCAACGTCTTTTGATGTGCTTTGCAATAACTTCTATTTCTTCATCTGTAATATGTCTAAATCTCCCTTGTTTTAACAAAAATTCTTTTAATCCTGTAAACTCTGGAGTTTTATTTAGAGTTAATTTTCCTTTTTCGTATTCCATTAATATCCAATAGCCTGTTTTTACTGCTTCTTTGACTAATTTTGGACCTATTTGTGAAGGTATTTTCCATCCCGAAGTACAGACTGAAAGCGCTTCTATGTATCTGAAACCTTTCATATTTTTAGCTTTTTCAATTTTGTTAATGAAATCATGAATATAAGCTGTTGACACCGTTGAAACATATGTAGCATCATGAGCCATTAAGATTCTTGGAATGTCTTTTGGGAAATTAGGATTTCCTATATACCCGTTAATTATTGGCGTTGTGTTAGACCACGAAGCGTATGGAGTTTGCCCTGAAGCTTGTATTCCAGTGTTTTCATAAGCTTGATTGTTATAACAAATGTAGAGTATATCTTCATCTCTTTGAGCTGCAGCTGATAGATCTTGCAATCCTATGTCCCCTGTTCCACCATCTCCTGCTAACCCCATAACCACTATGCCATCATCTTTTCCTTGAACTTTTAGAGCTCTGCTTATTCCTGTTAGAGTTGAAGCTGTATTCGAGAATTGCATGTGAAAGTAAGGAATATTCCAGTTTAATTTTGGAAAAATGCTCCCAAACACGCTCATACAGCTAGGAGGCACACTTCCTATTGTATTCTTTCCCAAGATTCGCATGATATTAATAGCTATGTTTGCGGCCATACATCCAGCGCAGGCTGAATCTCCACTTACGTACAATCCTCTATCTGGCAAATCTTTCAGTCTCATTCTAGGATTCCTCTTGTATTGATGAATACTATTGGATCTTTAGGTTGTTTATTGTTCAACTCGATTATCTTTCTGAACATCGTCATTATGTCTTCTTCTCTTATATCTCTTCCCCCCAACCCAGCTATAAAATTAAGAATAGGTTTAGTTTCCCCATAAAGAGCGTTCCTTACTTCTCCGAAAATCTGACCTGTTGAGCCATAAGAAAGGCTGCGATCAAAAACTCCTATCGCTTTAACATTTGCCAAAATTTCTTTAATTTCCTCTGCAGGAAATGGTCTAAAGAATCGTAATTTTACCAATCCTACTTTTTCTCCCTTCTCTCTTAATGCGTCTACAATAATTCTAGTTGTTGATACCGTTGAACCTACAACAACCAATGCATAATCAGCATCTTCAATTCTGTATGAGTCTATTAAACCCCCATAATCGCGGTCAAATTTCTCTGCAAACTCATCATTTATTTCTTTAATGACCTTTTTCGCATTCCTCATAGCTTGATGAAGTTGATATTTTGCTTCCATGTGATACTCAGGTGGGACTATTATTCCTTGAGCTAATGGTTTATCTACATCTAGAAAAGCGTGTTTTGGTTCGTATGGAGGTAGAAAATCGTCTACGTCTTTTTGACTCAAGATCTCTACTGTATCTGCTGTATGTGTTAAAATAAATCCATCTCCACAGACCATTATAGGGAGCAAAACCTTCTGATGCTCTGCAATTTTGTAAGCTTGAATTATCATGTCAAAGACTTCTTGATTATCCTCAACAAAAACTTGTAACCAACAAGTATCCCTCTCAGGCATTACATCTGAATATTCAGGCCAGATTCCCCCTGGGCTCATTAGCGTTCTATTTGCAACGAAC
>JAUVXQ010000155.1 GCA_030603505.1 Candidatus Heimdallarchaeota archaeon
CTCATTGGTATTTCTGTTTTATTTAATTATTCTAGAGACGTTTTCGATTACATAAGGAATACTGGAGAGATTAATGGTGCCCTAATGAGATAATCTGAAAAGCTTTTTGATGAATTCATGTCCGTTCTTGGGCTATTTGAAGATATTAATCAATATCATTCTATTGGAACTGTTGAAAAACTTGTCAATTTATTGATTGACATCCGTCAAGAATTTCGAAAAGACAAAAATTGGGTAATGAGTGATAAGATTAGGGATGTTCTGAAAGAAGCTGATATTACTTTAGAGGATACACCTAAGAGAGTACTGTGGAAATTAACATAACAAAACAAATAGTGTATCTAATCAGAGTTCGCCTTTCTTGCCAATATCATATTTACAAGGTAATAAGGCACATTAATCTTTTTTGTACTTTTGTCTTCCAAAACCATATCTGTAGCGTAGAGATGTGACCACATTTCGATTTTCACATTCGTTCTAGTCTTTACTGATATGATTGTCAATTTTTGACCTGGTAGAAGGTTTTTTTCTTCTAATTCCTCAAATATATCCTGCAAATCAAGGGTTTTAGGCATATGTCTTGCTATCACTCTTTCCAGAATTTCTACGATTTCCACTTTGTTTCCCTTTTCAAAAAGGGCAAGAGGTTGTTTAGTAGGAATAGTTTCTACAGTCCCATCATGTTTAGGTGTGAATGCTCCAGAAGGACCTCTTTCTGGTAATTTGATTTTTTGTTCAATCATTGCCGCAATTTCATCTGTTAAAACATGCTCCCATTTACAAGCCTCTTCATGTATTCTGGACCATGGCAAACCTAACCAGTAAAGAAAACTTTCAGCAAGTCTGTGGTTTCTTACAACTTTGAGTGCAATTTCTTTCCCCTTAGAAGTAAGCTCAGCTCCATAGTAAGGTGTATATTTTATCAGTTTCCTTCTAGATAACTTTCGTAGCATTGATGTGACAGTACCTGGGTGTACATTCATCATCTCAGCAATTTGATTTGTTTTAACGTGGCTGCTACCATACTCTAAAAACCAAAAAAAGACCTCCAAATATTCTTCCTCTGTGTGAGAGATATCATCAGATGGCAAATTTCTACACCTTCTTTGTAAGAGGAGGATTATTTTCCTTTGAATGTTGGATTCCTCTTCTCAAATATAGCAGAGATGCCTTCTTTTAAGTCTTGGCTGGCAAAGCATCTTCTAGCTCCTTGAACCTCATTCATATAACCTTCTTTGATAGTTCTATCTCTTGAATCATTAATTGCTTTCTTAGCTTCAGTAATAGCTATTGGAGCGTTTCTAGCAATCATTTCAGCCCATTCTACTGCCTTTTCTTTCAGCTTTTCTGGAGGACATATTTCACTTAGTATATTCATACGCAAAGCCTCTTTAGCATTAATCTTCCTTCCAGTAAGAATAAGATCCTTAGCTACCCCCACTCCAGCTATTCTTTGCAAGCGGTAGGTACCTCCCCAACCAGGAGAAAGTCCAATAGTGACTTCAGGTTGTCCTAGCACAGCATTCTCTGAAGCGATACGTATATCACAGCAAAGAGCTAACTCCATACCACCACCTAATGTGAAACCATTTATCGCAGCAATTATAGGACAAGGAAACGTTTCTATTATTTCAAAAACATCTTGACCGCACTTGATAAGCTGCTCATAATTATTATCATCCAATGTTGACATCCACTTTAGATCAGCACCACCACACCAAGACTTACCTTCAGCAGTTATTATAACAGCACGCAATTCCGGATCTTCTTTCATTGAGTGAAAAACTTGTTCTAGTTCGTTCAACATAGAATTGTTAAAAGAGTTGAGAGCTTTTTGACGATTGAGTATAATGATTGCAATGTTATTATGTACACCTACCTTCTCTACCATTACTAACTTCTCATTTTCAGACATACAATAACAGTTGGTTACACTTATCTAAATTTTTGGGAATAATAATCACTTGTAAAATCCTTTTTTATTGTTTTATTAACAATTGTAATCTGTAATGGTAAGAATATAGTGAAATTAGGGAATTAAGGAAGGATACAATACATAAATAATACGATAAAAATACATTTGCTTTTTCTGAAAAACATTCAAATATTAACACAATTATACTAAAAATACAAAAAAAAGAAAATTATGAAAATCATACTCATTTGATATTTGTTTACTTTTTTTAAATGAAGATTTATGAAGAAGATATCTTGTGTCATTTTGGAATGAGTCACTAGGTCTAGAATACAAAAAGTTTAAATGAAATTTGACGAACGATAATTATTCAACGATAGAGGAGTTATGAAAATATGAAATATGTGCTATTTTGGGAATTTGATCCTGCTGATATGGATACCGTTATCAAGAAATGGGAAAAAATTAAAAATATTGAAGTTGAAAATTTGGAATCTATCTCACCCAATTATGCGATTGGTGGAGAGTTCTCTGGCTTTCAAATCTTTGAAGTAGACAATCCAGATGAACTATTGAAGTATATACTTCACTATGCGCCTGAAGTCAAATGTAGAATTGATCCTGTTATTGAAGCGGAAAAAGTTGTTGAAATGTGGAAAGGAAAGTAAACAGTATTGATTCTATTTACAAATATTTTCTTTTTTCTACATTTCTAAATTGAAGGAAAGTTTATTTAGAAATCTTAAAGTAAGTAAGATTATTATTTGCTTTTCAAATATAGTAGTATAACTGTGCAGATGATAGTATGTTAAGGAACAATAAAAACAAAGAAATTGAAAACCTCTTTGCAAACTCTGGCAAAATTTCAGACAGAGTGTTTACTTATGATCAGATAAAGAGTCTTCCAGATCCTGTTCAAAGGTATTTTAAGTATGCATTAAAGGAGGGACAAGAATATATTAGTTATGTTAGGTTAAAACAAGACGGCTTATTTAAAATGAATGAGAACTCAAAATGGATACCTATTATAGCAGAACAGTATTTTACCACCCAAAATCCTGCTTTCCTCTGGTATTGCAAAATAAAGCCCTTACCTTTTTTCTGGGTAACAGGAAAGGATAGTTATTTTCAAAATGAAGGAAATTTAATTATCAAATTATTGTCTATCATCACAGTAAAGCATGTCCCAAAACTAGTACGAGTAGACTAGAGCTTCTCTAAGGGAGAAAGAGAGTTTTAACGGAGAAAAGAGGGAAATAACGCAAAGACCGAAGAGTCTAAGAAGTGAGGGTCAAATCTTTTAATATGTCAATACT